>SYKG01000063.1 GCA_005797835.1 Methylotenera sp. | reverse complement strand
TCAGTCCTCTGAAGACCTTCAATTTTAATATCTTTAATCACAAAAGACTCCATAGCAAACGCCGCTATGGATAAGAAAAAGAAAGAAAGAAATAAAGCTACTTGAATTCTGAAAGTCATTAGCTTCCTAATAGGTATCGATACGCGTCATTATACAACGCAATAAAAGTTAGTAAACTCAAAAATAATATCCCAAACCTTTGACTTATCACCATTTTTTGGTTTGACAAAGGCTTTCCTGAGAAAAATTCGAATAGATAAAATGCTAGATGACCCCCATCTAATAATGGAATAGGCAATAAATTCAAAATACCGATATTAAGGCTAATCAATCCAATAAACTGAAGGTAGAAAAATCCCCCCGCAAGAAACGAAGAAGTTGCCATATTTGCGATGGCAAGAGGCCCACCTAAATCTTTAAAATTTCCTTGAGGCGTAAATAAATTCTTAAAAGTATTGATGGTTAAATAAAAAAAATGAAAGGTTTGGACTAATGATTTTTTGATGGATTCTATAAATGTACGCTTAACTTCAACGCTATTAGCCTTGATGGCAGATTTATCATAAGCCAGTGAAACGCCCATAATTTTTTTCTCTACTTTACCTTCAAAAAAACTTTTATCTACATGAATATAATAACTAATACTTTCTCTTTTAATTATTAATTCATAGGATTTTAACCAATGATTTTGAATGCTGCTTACTAAATCGGCGATATTTTTTACAGGCATTTGATCGATCATCAAAATTTGATCATTGATTTTAAGACCTAATTTCTCAGCAATACTTCCAGGCTCAATAGCTTGAATTAAAATGGGGACACCATATGGAAAAGTTTTAACTTCTTCATCCCATAAGATATTTTTAATACCTAAAACCTGTCCTTCCCGCCTAAATTTTAAATGTTGGAACTCTTGTTGTTGGTGAGTATTTAAATAAGTTACTAAATCCTCAAGAGATTTGATTCTTTCCCCATCAATGGCCATAATTTCATCCCCTGCCCTCAACCCTTTTTTATAAGCTTCACTCATCATTGGCACATCCGAGATTAATGGCTTAATTTGGGTTGATCCATACATATATAAAAAACAAAATAAAAAGATAGCCAAAAGAATATTAATTAAAGGTCCCGCTAAAATTATAAGAAAACGCTTGAATAAAGGTTGGCGATTAAAAGCTCTTGAAAGATCTCTTTTTTTTATTTGTTCTTCGACTAATTTTTCATTTTCATCTAAGAGCTTTACATAGCCACCTAGAGGAATAGCAGATAAAACAAATGCAGTTTGATCCTTACCCAGAAAGAAAGTGAAAAGAGGCCTACCAAATCCAATTGAAAACTTTAATACTTTTACGTCACACCATCGGGCCATTTGAAAATGCCCGAACTCATGAATACCTACCACAATACCAATGGTAAGAATGAAAATAAGGAAGGAAATCATAGGGTAAGTTTATGTTGCTCAATCCATGTAACTGCATGTTGGCGCGTAAACTTATCCACTTTTAAGACTGTTTCAATCGAATCTAAGGCTTCAGATTTGATTGTATTCAAGCAAAATTTGATTAATTCTGCAATTTGATTGAATCCTATAGATTCAGATAAAAAAGCATCGACAGCAATTTCATTGGCAGCATTTAGGATTGTGGGGGCATTCCCCCCCATATCTATCGCTTTATAAGCGAGTCCAAGGCAGGGGAATTTATCGTAATCAGGTGCTTCAAAATCAAGACTTTTTATTTTAATGAGGTCAAGACCTGAAACTCCAGATTCGATTCTTTTTGGGTGACTTAATGCGTAAGCAATTGGTGTTCTCATATCTGGATTTCCTAATTGAGCAAGAGTGCTCCCGTCAACATATTCTACAAGCGAATGAATGATACTTTGAGGATGAATAATGACTTCAATATCTGTTGCAGGAATATCAAATAACCAGCTCGCCTCAATCACCTCAAGGCCCTTGTTCATCATTGTTGCAGAATCAATGGTAATCTTTCTCCCCATAACCCAATTAGGATGTTTTAATGCATCTTTGGGCTTAATGTACTGAAGATCCTCCTTAGAAAAATTTCTAAATGGTCCGCCAGAAGCAGTTAATAAAATTTTTCTAATGCCATTTAATTTGTAATCTAATTTTTTACCATGAGGCAAAACCTGAAGAATTGCATTATGTTCACTATCAATTGGTATTAAAGTTGCATTAGATTCATTCACAGCTTTAACAAACAAAGCTCCTGCCATCACAAGTGTTTCTTTATTGGCTAGTAAAATTTTTTTCCCACTTCTAGCTGCAGCCATTGTAGGTTTTAGACCAGCAGCACCCACAATCGCGGAAATGACGGTGGTGACCTCTTTATCGGAAGCAAGAAAATCTAGCGATTCTTCGTCTTCCAACACAATAGTATTAGCGTTGAATGTGAGAAGATTTTTCTTGAGTTCGTGATTGGCATTCTTATTTAAAGCAATCGCAAATTTGGGCTCAAATTCTTTACATTGCTCTGTCAAAAGATCAACATTCTCGTTTGCTGAAAGGGCAAAAATCTTATATTTTTCTTTATGCAGTCTTATAACTTTAAGCACATTACAGCCGATACTTCCAGTTGAACCCAAAATCACAATCTTCTCCATTAAATTATTTTTCCAAAAAAAGAAGTTGAATAAAGTATCAAAGTTGCGAGAGGAAGGCTAGAACAAAGGCTGTCGATACGATCAAGAACCCCGCCATGTCCTGGAATTAAATTACCACTATCTTTCACATTAGCCATTCGCTTTATATATGACTCAAATAAATCACCCTCCACGCTTAATACTAGAATTAAATTAAAAAATAAAATAGATGTATACGAATTAATAAATTTAAAATAAACCATGGCGACAGAAAATAATGAAACAACAAATAGAGCACCAATAAAACCCTCCCATGTTTTGCCAGGACTAATAGATGGAACAAGTTTTGTCCGTCCGAAGTATTTGCCAAAAAAATAAGCACTCGAATCTGCAAGCCAGATAGCTATTAATATAAGAAGGGCAGCTAAGGGACTTAATTGCATCAATGAAATTAAGGAAATAATAAGAGGTATCACTAAAATCCAGCCAATCGTTGTCTTCGTAAAGAAGCTTTTTAGGCTGATTTTAAAAATTAAAAATAAAGGTGCTATGACTATCCAAAAAATAGAAGCTCCTATAAGAATAATTTTAGTGATACTGGTACTAAGATAGTTATCTATCAAATAAATTAAAATAAAAGAAAGTAATAAAAAAATCTTTTTTTCATAAGATTTGAAATATAAAAGTTTTGACCATTCATAGATTGCAAGCATTGCAACGATATAAATAAAAAAAGAAAAAAATCTACCTGAAAATAAAAACATAGCAGATAAAAAAACTAACAGCATAAAAAAAGCAGAAAAAATTCGAGATATCAACATTTATAATTGCTCACTCGTTTTTCCATAGCGTCGCTCTCTTCTTTGAAACTCTAAAAGCGCTTCTATAAAAGCTTTTTTGTTAAAATCAGGCCACAAAGTTTCTGTGAAATAAAGCTCAGTATATGCAACCTGCCAAATAAGGAAATTACTAATACGTTTTTCCCCACCGGTTCTTATTAAAAGATCAGGATCTGGAGCAAAATTAAGGGAGAGATTTTTAGCCAGACTCCTTTCAGTAAAGCTTTTATTCGAATGATATTTCTTTTGATGGGCTTTTAAAGCATACAAAATATCCCACTTCCCCCCATAATTCATTGCGATACTTAAGGTAAGCCCAGTATTTTTCTTAGTCATTTTTTCAAGATTATTTACTTTATCAATCAACTTTTTGGTAAGCACTTTTCGATCGCCAATGAGTTTAAAACGAATATTATGCTTATTGAGAGCTGGCGATTCCTTCTTCATTGCATCCCAAAATAAAGACATTAAAAAATTCACTTCTTTTTGAGGCCTTAACCAATTTTCAGTACTAAAAGCAAATAATGTAAGAAAAGGAATATTTAATTCATTACATTGAGAAATAACTGTTCTGACAGATTCTAAACCTTTTCTATGACCAGAAATACGGGGCATAAGACGTTTTTTAGCCCACCTACCATTACCATCCATAATGATGGCAATATGTTTCGGTCTGACTGATAATTTTTCTTTCGCTTTGAATGGAAGAAAAAAATTAAACACTAAATAGCGAGTAATTCAGATTCTTTTGATTGCAGCAGTTTATCAATTTCAGCTATAAACTTATCTGTGGTTTTTTGAACCTCTTCTTGTGATCTTCTCTCGTCATCTTCACTAATTGCTTTTTCTTTGATTAATTTTTTTAGTGAATCATTAGCATCACGTCTGATATTGCGAATCGCTACTTTTGATGACTCAGCTTCTGTGCGAACAACTTTAATAAGATCTTTTCTTCGCTCTTCGGTTAATGATGGCATAGGGACGCGAATGAGATCACCAGATGTTGCAGGATTTAAACCAAGATCGCTATCACGAATAGCCTTCTCAACTTTAGCAACCATACTTTTCTCATAAGGCTGAATATTGATCGTTTTTGCATCACCTAAATTAACGCCTGCAACTTGGTTAATTGGAACCATTGATCCGTAATAATCAATCATTATATGATCTAGAAGTCCTGTATGTGCTCTTCCTGTTCTAATTTTTGCAAGATCAGACCTAAAAGAGTCTAGCGATTTTTGCATTTTTTCAGTGACATTTATTCTGATGGCTTCAGTCATTGGAATTCCTATAAATCAATGTATGTTGGGCATAACCAAGGTGCCTTCATTTTGCCCTAGTAAAATATTTTTAAGTGCATCGGATTTAAATATATTAAATACTGCAATAGGTAATTGTTGATCTCGACAGAGGGTCAGTGCAGTAGCATCCATTACTTTCAAATTTTTTTGAATGGCCTCGTCAAAACTAACCACTTCATAGCGTTTTGCTTTTGGATTTTTTTTAGGGTCTTCTGAATAAACACCATCTACTTTTGTAGCTTTAATCATAATATCTGCATTCATTTCAACCCCTCGGAGTGCTGCAGCTGTATCAGTTGTAAAAAATGGATTACCAGTCCCAGCAGCGAATATTACTACCTTACCTTCCTCTAGATATCGTATCGCCTTAGCACGAATATAAGGCTCAACAACTTGCTCTATATTAAGGGCAGACTGAACACGGGCTATTATCCCTGCATGTTTCATCGCGTCTTGAAGTGCTAACGCATTCATGACAGTCGCCATCATACCCATATAATCAGCGGTTGCTCGGTCCATCCCCGCAGCACCAAGGGCAACACCACGAAATATATTTCCACCACCTATTACAATCCCCATTTGAACTTTTAATTTGAGCGCTTCTTTAATTTCACGAACAATATTTGAGATCGTCAGTTGATTTATGCCAAATGGGTCATCACCCATCAGGGCTTCCCCAGATATTTTTAGTAACACTCTTTTGTATACGGATTGGGTCATAATTTTTATTAAAGTTTAACGTATTTTTAAATGGAGAAGGCATAAAAAAAGGATTGTATGATTCATACAATCCTTTCAATAGACTTACTTAATTATACCTTTGCTGCAGCGGCAACCTCAGCAGCGTAATCTACAACCACTTTTTCTATGCCCTCACCTACAGAATAAATATTAAATGCATTGATATTTGCATGATTTGCTTTTAATAACTGCTCAATACTTACCTTATCATCCTTGACGAAGGGTTGATTTAACAAGGTCACTTCTTTAAGAAATTTTTGAACAGTACCTTCTGCAATTTTCTCTAACATAGCTTCAGGCTTACCTGCCTCTTTTGCTTTTTCCATCGCAACGCGTTTCTCAATCTGAATCAATTGAGCATCAATGCCTGATGTATCAAGAGCCTTTGGTTTATTGGCTGCAATATGCATAGCTAAATCTTTACCTAAGGTTTCATCACCACCTTGAAGATCTAATAGCACCCCAATTCTTCCGCCATGAACATAACTTACTATTCGGCCAGCGGTTTGATATCGAACGAATCGACGTGGTGTAATATTTTCTCCGATTTTTCCCACAAGTTGAGCTCGAATCTCTTCCGCAGTGCCTGAAGCCATTGAGAGATTTTTTAAAGCCTCAATATTAGAGGGATTTTTTTCATTAATTACGGTTACAAGATCATGAACATAGCTTAAAAAATCTTCATTTTTGGCACAAAAATCTGTCTCAGAATTAACCTCAAGTAGGGTCCCTGTTTTGCCATCTTTTGCGACGAAAGCGACCACAATACCCTCAGCGGCTATTCTTCCTGCTGCTTTACTTGCCTTATTGCCAAAACGGACTCTTAAAATTTCTTCAGCACGCGAAGGATCACCGCCTGCCTCAGTTAAAGCTTTTTTACAATCCATCATAGGTGCATCTGTGCGCTCACGAAGGTCTTTGACCATACTTGCGGTTATTTCTGTCACTTTAATACTCCTTAAAATCTAGATAAATTAACTTAAACGATTAAAAAAGGGGCATAGCGCCCCTTTTAAAAAAATTACTCAAAAATTATTCAGTCGCTGCCTCAGTTACCTCGACAAACTCCTCTTCTTGGGATACTGACTTAGCAAGATCATTCAATGCTTGACTCTTACCTTCTAAAACTGCATCAGCCATACCTCGTGCATACAATCTAATCGCTCGACTTGAGTCATCATTACCTGGAATAACATAGGAAATATCGTCAGGTGAATTATTGGTATCAACCACACCAACAATCGGTATACCAAGCTTATTCGCTTCAACCACAGCCCCATTTTCATAACCTACGTCAATGATGAAAATTGCATCAGGAAGCGCTGTCATATCTTTAATACCCCCGATAGAGCGTTGTAATTTTTCATAGTCACGCTTATAGCCCAAAGCTTCTTTTTTATTAAATTTTTCTAGGCTCCCGTCTTGAAGCATGGCTTCATAATCATTTAGACGCTTAATAGACTGTCTCATTGTTTTGAAATTTGTAAGCATACCCCCTAGCCAACGGTGATTCACATACGACACACCCGCACGAGACGCTTCTTCTTTAAGAATTTCTCGAGCTTGTCTTTTTGTGCCTACAAAAAGAATACGGCCTTTATTAGCAGCAAGTTTTCGAATGTAATTCAAAGACTCTTGAAACATTGGCAAAGTTTTTTCTAGATTAACAATATGAATTTTATTTCTATCCCCAAAAATGTATGGTGCCATTCTTGGATTCCAGTAACGGGTTTGATGGCCGAAATGGACCCCCGCTTCTAGCATTTGACGCATAGTAACTGACATAATTGACTCCGTTGTTATGGGTTAAAAAAACATCACCTAATTCCATCTAATTTAATAGACACCCTAACGTTAGGTAATGCAAAATTTTTTCCTCAAGAACCTTGAAGAAGCGCGCTATAATAGCACAAAAGTTAAGCTTAAAAGCAATATCAACCTAGTCATCATGACAATACACATCAAAAATTCCCAAGAAATAGACAAAATGCGTATTGCAGGCACATTAGCGTCACAAGTCCTTGATTTTATTACACCTTTCGTAGAACCAGGTATTAGTACTGAAGAAATCGACAGGCTTTGTCATGATTACATGGTTAATATACAAAAAACGATTCCTGCCCCATTAAATTATGCTCCAGATGGACACACCCCCTACCCTAAATCAATTTGTACTTCCGTTAACCATCAAATTTGTCATGGTGTCCCAGGCCCAAAAGTGCTCAAAGATGGCGATATTGTAAATATTGATATTACCGTGATTAAAGAGGGCTTTCATGGCGATACAAGTCGTATGTTTCTTTTAGGAAATCCTTCCATACAGGCCAAACGTTTATGCTCACTGACTTATGAAGCGATGTGGTTAGGAATTCAGAAAGTAAAACCAGGCACTCAATTAGGGGATATTGGATTTACTATTCAAAATTTTGCAGAAGAACATGGCTTTAGTGTGGTGAGAGAATTTTGTGGTCACGGCATTGGAAAACGATTTCATGAAGAACCACAAATCCTTCATTATGGCAAACCAGGAACAGGACTAAGTTTAGAAGCGGGGATGATTTTTACTATTGAACCCATGATCAATGCGGGCAAAAGAGATATCAAACAAATGCCAGATGGATGGACCATTGTGACTAAAGATCGAAGCCTTTCAGCTCAATGGGAACACACTGTTCTTGTCACACAAAGTGGTTATGAAGTCCTCACAGTCTCAGAAAAAACACCTTCCCCTCCAATGTTTGTAAATTAAATCTTGATTCAAAAAGAAATACTGCAATCCAAAAAAAAATTAGCCTTTAATGAGTCAGCACTCATTAAAGAATTCTTAAAAAAAAGGGATAGCCAGTCTTATCTTCAAGAGCGCTCAAAACTGATGGATACGATACTAAGTAAGCTTTGGCAAAATCTTGAATTTAAAAATACAGCCGCACTTATTGCCTGCGGAGGTTATGGAAGGCAAGAGTTATTTCCTTTCTCAGATATTGATTTACTCATTCTGATTCCCAAAAAAATTAACGAAACACTCAGTCAAAAAATTGAACAATTCATCACTATAGTGTGGGATCTTGGATTAAGAATTGGACATAGCGTCCGCAATCTTCAAGAATCAAAAAAGGAGATTAAAAAAGATATTACGATACATACAAATCTTCTTGAGAGCAGGTATCTCAATGGTGATAAAAGTCTTTATAAAGAATTAAAAAAAATAATTCATGAAAGTATCCAGCCAATTCATTTCTACACACATAAAATAAAAGAACAAGATCTCAGACACCAAAAATTTAATCAATCTGCATACCAATTAGAACCTAACATTAAAGAAAGTCCTGGGGGCTTAAGGGATTTACAAATGATTCAGTGGATTGGTAAAAGCTACATTGTAAAATTTAGCACGCAAACTCTGATACAAAAAAAATATCTCAGTACTGAAAACGCTCAAAAGCTAATGACGACTGATCTTTTTTTTAAAGGCTTAAGAATTCTCCTCCACATCATAGCTAAACAAAATGAGGATAGACTTCTTTTTGATTACCAAAATGAATTAGCCCTCTTATTAAAGTACAAAAAAATAAGGTATAAAAAAAGAAGTGAATTATTAATGAGGGATGTATATGAAGCTATCAATTACACCACCTTCATTAATGAAATCATCTTAAAAAAACTTGACCCAAATCAAGTAATCAAGTTAAGTGAGATTCCAGAAAGTCATTTTTTGATCGGTCAAAATGATTATTTGGAAATTAAACCAAAGTTTCAAAAAATTAATATCCAGCCCTATCTGTTTGAGATTTTTCTCATCTTTCAAAAATATAAACACCTAAAATCCCTAGGCCCAAACCTAATGACAAAACTCAGCGCTGCTGCAGAAAAAATAAATCTCACATTCAGAAAAGATAAAGAACAGCAGGACAAATTTTTATCCATTTTAAAATCAAATAACAAAGTTAATCGCTCACTTAGGATCATGAATAAGTGTAATTTAATTGGTGCATATATTCCTGCATTTGGGAGCATTGTGAGTCAAATGCAACATGATCTATTTCATATTTATACAGTCGATGAACACATACTCAATGTGATTAGAAATTTACGAAGATTTGCTAAAGAGGAACTCAAACATGAATTTCCTGACTGCTATGATTTATTTAAGAATTATCGTGATAAGTACGTACTCTACCTAGCAGCTCTATTTCACGACATTGGCAAAGGTCGGGGAGGAGATCATTCTGAATTGGGCACTAAAGATGCTGATGAATTTTCTAAGCTCAACCATCTACCAAGTCATGATCGAGAGCTTATTAATTGGCTAGTTAAATCGCATCTGACGATGTCTCACACCGCCCAAAAGTTAGACCTATCCGATCCTAGAGTGATTGAGGAATTTGCCGAAAAAGTGAGCAATAAAGAAAGATTAACATCACTCTATCTCCTCACAGTTGCAGATATAAGAGCGACAAGCCCTCATGTTTGGAATCAATGGAAGGCAACACTACTTAAAAATTTATTTAAATACACGTTAAATTATTTAGAGCAAGACAAACTATCCTTAGAGGATTTAATCACCCAAAGAAAAGAAAAAGCTGCCTTAATATTAAATACCTACAATATTAAAAAGAGTCATTACAAATCACTATGGGGAAATTTTGGTAAGAATTATTTTTATAGGTATATGGAAGAAGAAATTGCATGGCAGACAAGACTATTATTCAGTCATCTCACAACAAATAAACCTATTATTCGGGTAAGGCACCGACCCAACGGTGAGGGAATAGAAGTCCTTATTTACCAAAAAAATTCAGCACTCATTTTTAATAAAACCTGTCACTTCTTCGATGAGATAGGTTATAGCATTGCAGCAGCAAAAATTTTTACCACAGATCATGATTATGCGCTTAACCTATTTGATATTATTGATGCCAATCCAAAATCTATCAGTTATGAAGGGTTGTTTAAGTTTATAGAAAAAGAATTAACCTTGCGACTCGATGGGAGCAAAAAGAGCCCTCCACAAACCCTCTCAGAAAGAAGTCGTCAAGCGATCCACCACACGCTTGATACAAAAATTTCGATCTTAAAAATGGACAAATCTCCTATTTACCAACTCGAAGTCATTACGGATGACAGAAGAGGCTTACTAAGTCTTATCTCAGATGAATTATCAAAAGAAGCAATATCTATTCAGCATGCAAAAATAAATACACTCGGATCACGCGCTGAAGATACATTCTTAATTAAATATGAAAAAAATAAAAAAATTAATGAAAAAATGCTAAGTGATCTTCAAAGAAAATTAAAGCTAGCAATAGAATGATCCCTCAATCACATATAATCCAGTTTTTAATATTCACAAAGTCATAATGAAAATAGCTATTATTAGACGAAAATTCACAGCGTTTGGTGGTGCAGAAAATTTTATTCAAAGAGCGTCTTCTGGCTTATCGAGCCAAGGAATTAAATTCTTTATTATTTCGGAATTTTGGAAACAGAATAAAAAAAATCTTAATAATATTCTGTGGATAGAAGCAAAATCTCATGGCTTTTTTAGATTTACAAAATTTTTAAACTTTCAGAAATCTGTCAATACAATTATCACTCAGAATGATTTTGATCTCATTCAATCTCACGAAAGAATCACTGGCATTGATATTTACCGATTAGGTGATGGTATTCACGCAGCATGGCTTGATCGATTAAGAAAAATAAGTCCATGGTATAAAAAAATTGGGTTAAGTTTAGATCCATTCCATCGAAAAATAATTAATACTGAAAAAGAAATGGCAAAAGATCGCAATCTTTTTTATGTGGCCAATAGTCAACTTGTGAAAAAGGAATTATCTTCGTATTACAAAGTGCCTGATTCACGAATTAAAGTCATAGAAAATGGTATCGATTTAAAATTATTTAAGCCAGTATCAGCCTTAAAAAAAGTAGAGGCTAAAAGAAAATTATTCCTTGATACAAAATTACCCGTTGTTCTTTTTGTGGGTTCTGGTTTTGAAAGAAAAGGTGCATTTGAACTTGTTGAAGCAATTAAACTCCTTGCCAACTTTCAAGCTATTATTGTGGGGTACGATAAAAAAATTAAGCAACTTAAAAATTTTTCGACAGGACATAACATTCTTGTCCTTGGTGCTCGGGAAAATATTCAGCCCTACTTAGATGCCTCAGATATATTTTGTCTCCCCTCGATATATGACAGCCTTCCAAATGCAGCTCTTGAGGCAATGAGTGCCGGACTGCCTCTTGTGTTAACGAAGGATGTGGGTCTCGCTCCAACCGTTGAGAGTGAAAAGATAGGTGTCATTTGCAAAAAGGATCCACGCAGCATTGCTGATGCCTTAACTAAAGCTTGGAAAAAAAGAAATTTGTTTTCAAGAAATGCCTTAAAAGCTATCAAAGCATTCGATATAAAAAATAAAAATAAAGAGTGGCTTGATTTATATAATCAGTTGCTAAGCCAAAAAAAAATTAAGGTATTACATACAGAATCATCAATGGGCTGGGGTGGTCAAGAAATTAGAGTACTTACAGAAGCTAAAATATATTCAAGATACGGTCACCAAGTTATCATTGCAGCAGATAAAAAAAGTCTCATTGCTAAGCGCGCTCATCTTTATGGAATGAAATGTAAAGGTATTACGCTTCACAAAAAAAGATTGGCTGATTTACTCTCACTTAGAACACTCATTAAAGAAGTAAATCCAGATATTATTTCATGCCACTCAAGCACAGATCACTGGCTTGCAGCACTAGCCCGATTAACTTTAAAAAATAAACCTGCAATTGTTAGAACAAGGCATATAAGCACCCACGTCCATAGGAATATCTCATCTAAGTGGCTTTATAACAAAGGCTGTGAGTCAATTATGTCGACAAGTGAATCTATAAAAAATGATTTAACTCATGATAAATTTGTTCGTATTCCTGTCACCTCTGTCCCAACTGGGATTGATACTGATATTTTTGTGCCTGGGCATAAAATAAAACAAAGGATATTACTAAAGCTCCCACAAAAACATTTTATTTTTGGCATTGTCGCTACATTAAGATCATGGAAGGGACATAGCGATCTCATTCAAGCTTTTAATTTATTAAAAAATCCAATCTACTCATTAATTATCATTGGTGATGGTCCACAAATAGAAAATTGTAAAACATTAGCAAAAAATTCGTCATTTCCTAAAAATATAAAATTTGTAGGTAATATTCGAAATATTGCACCCTACCTGCAAGCAATTGATTGCTTTGTATTGCCAAGCTTTGCAAATGAAGGTGTCCCTCAAGCAATATTACAAGCCATGTCTGTTGGTATTCCTATTATAAGCTGCCCTATTGGAGGCATCCCAGAAACATTAAAAAACTATAAAAAAGCTACATTAGTTCCGCCAAAGAGCCCAGAAATCTTATCAAAAGCAATGCTAAAAAATGCTAAAGTTTTTGACATGGATCAGTTGAAGAATGTTTACAGGCCTTTTACCTTAAGCTCCATGTATAAATCATCATTGAAAATTTATAATAAAGCTATGAAGAATAAAATTAACTAGAAAAAATTGTGGACAAAACATAAAAAAATACACTTTAAAAATGCAGTGTATTAGAGTTTAACTTTATGAGTTCAAATGATGGTACCCCCCGGGGTGGGGTTGTCTAATCCTGAATAAAAAAACCTAGGTAACTCTCAGGTAACTTTCAAATCAGATCTTCTCAAGACCCAATAAGCCTGACAAAAATGGCGGAAGAGGTGAGATTCGAACTCACGGGGGGCTATGAACCCCCGACGGTTTTCAAGAC
>SYKG01000062.1 GCA_005797835.1 Methylotenera sp. | reverse complement strand
AATACGACCCTGTGTTTCTGTATCAGGTACACGCTGCACACGATGTCCGCCTGATTCAAATTTAAGCTTTGAATAAGCACCCTGCCCAATAATTTTCATAATGATTTCTTTGTAGCCGCCTACTTCAGACTCACTTGATGATACTATTTCCATTTTCCAGCCCTGGCGTTCTGTATATCTTGAGTACATTCTAAATAAATCGCCTGCAAATAAAGCGGATTCATCCCCGCCGGTTCCTGCACGAATTTCTAAGAAAATATTTTTTTCATCATTTGGATCTTTAGGCAGTAATAATTTTTGTAAATTATCTTCTATGGCGATAAGTTTTAATTTACATTCTTCAACTTCTTCTTGAGCAAACTCTTTCATTTCAGGCTCAGAGAGCATGCTTTGCGCCTCGTTTAAGTTATTTTCATTTTTTTTGTAGGCGAGATATTCATTCACAATTGGTGTGATGTCAGAATGTTCTTTAGTGATCTTGCGATATTGATCCATGTCATTCGTGATCGTTTCAGAACTTAATAAGGTATTGAGTTCTTGGATACGATCACTTAATGCCAATAATTTTTTTTGCATGGAGGGTTTCATGGCATTTAATCTTTAAGGGGGTAAATTTTTTTTAATGTTTTAGTTAATAATTCGTGTTCCTCGCCCCGAGCTTCATTCAGCGCTTGGCTTGGATGATGAACAAGTTTATTGGCTAAAGCCTTACTTAATAACTCTAAAACTTCTTCTGGCTTCATACCATGATTAAGAAGTTTTTGTGCTTTTTTGAGTTCAGCAATACGACAACTTTCAGCATGGTCACGAAGTGCTTTAATTGTTGGAACGATGGTACGTGTTTTAAACCATAGTGCGAAATCTTTTACATGGAGATCAATCATTTTTTGAGCTTCAACCGCTGCTGATTGACGGTTTGTTAAGCCCTCCTCAATAAGGTGTGATAAGTCGTCCACGGTATAAAGATAGACATCATTGAGCGCCCCTATTTCAGGTTCAATATCGCGAGGGACTGCAAGATCAACCATAAACATAGGGCGATACCGTCTCTTTTTGAGGGCGCGTTCCACCATACCCAATCCTACGATTGGGAGTTGGCTTGCTGTAGACGTCAAAATAATATCGAACTCATGAAGGCGATCATAAAGTTCTGAAATAAGACAAGCATCCGCCTTAATTTTTTTAGCAAAAGCTAAACCTCTATCAAGGGAACGATTGGCGACCATCATAGATTTAGGATGTTTATTTATAATATGTTCAGCACAAAGCTCAATCATCTCCCCCGCACCAATTAATAGTACTTTTGAAGTTTTTAAATCACCGAAAATGCGCTCAGCTTGCTTGATCGCCGCCGCCGCCATTGATATCGAGCTCATACCAATATCTGTTTTAGTTCTGACTTCCTTAGCAACAGCGAATGTTTTTTGAAAGAGCTTATTCAAAAGAAAGCCCAAGGTACCTGAATTTTCTGCAGTTTTTATGGCTTGCTTCATTTGCCCGAAAATCTGTGGCTCACCCAGTACCATGCTATCCAAGCCTGAAGCGACCCGAAAGGCATGTTGAATGGCTTCCTCGTTTTCATAAATGTAGAGATGGGGTTCAATCGTTTTTAATTTAATGTTGTGATATTTGCAGAGCCAATCAATGATGACGTTAGGGTCTCGCGCTTTAGCATAGATTTCGCTGCGATTGCAGGTCGATAGAATAGCAGCCTCACTCACTTTATGCCCTATGAGTCCAAGCAAGGCTTCTCTTAAATGATCAGGATCAAAGGCGACTTTTTCGCGAATCGCAATGGGGGCAGTGGTGTGGTTAATCCCTACGGTATAAAGCTGCATGTTGAATATTCTTAATCCGACGCTTTAGCTTCACGTCATTTAAGAGTTAAAATAGCTATTTTACAATATCTCATTCAACTTTAATTTGGGATCACTAGAAATATGGATAAAACATTTAGGATTGCCCCCAGTATTCTCTCGGCGAATTTTGCAAAGCTTGGCCAAGAAATTGTAGATGTCATTCGATCGGGAACCGATATCGTTCATTTCGATGTGATGGATAATCATTACGTCCCTAATTTAACAATTGGCC
This sequence comes from Methylotenera sp., assembly GCA_005797835.1. Lineage (GTDB taxonomy): Bacteria > Pseudomonadota > Gammaproteobacteria > Burkholderiales > Methylophilaceae > Methylopumilus. The sequence continues at coordinate 739 of SYKG01000062.1, read as the reverse complement.
CTTTAGTTTGCGAAGCGATTCGTCCATTAACTGATGCCATTATTGATGTGCACTTGATGGTGAAACCTGTCGATCGCATTATTCCTGATTTTGCAAAAGCAGGAGCTAATATGATTACTTTCCACCCAGAAGGTTCAGAGCATATTGATCGCAGTCTTTCTTTGGTGCGTGACTCAGGTTGCAAATCAGGCTTGGTGTTTAACCCAGCTACCCCGCTCCATTATCTTGATCATGTGATGGATAAAATTGATATGGTACTTTTAATGTCAGTGAATCCAGGGTTTGGTGGTCAAAAATTCATTCCCGAAACATTGAATAAACTTAAAATCGTACGTCAAAAAATTGATGCTTATTATGAAAAAACAGGTCGTCAAATTTGGTTAGAAGTGGATGGCGGTGTCAATGCTAATAACATCGCAGAGATTGCAAAAGCCGGTGCCGATACTTTTGTGGCAGGTTCTGCTATTTTTGGTTCAGGCAAAGACGCAGATCCTAACCGATATGATACTGTAGTGAAATCATTACGCGCATCTCTTGCAACTATCTAATTTAAAAAATATGGAGAGCAATTACCTCTCCATTTTTTTATCATGACTACATTAATTACATCAGAAAAATTTAATAGTTATAAGAATGAGGGTTTCAACTTCATTCCCTTGGCGAAGTCTTTTGACGTGATTGACGAAACACCTTTATCGATTTACCAGAAATTAGCGAATCTTCCCTTTTCTTATCTTTT
>SYKG01000061.1 GCA_005797835.1 Methylotenera sp. | reverse complement strand
CGCTTTGCCATTAACTTTTTCGAGTGCTTGGTAAATCGGTACAGTGCCAATGGGGACTGGACTATTACGAATAATCCACTCGCGAGTTTCATGAATATTTTTGCCTGTTGATAAATCCATCACGGTATCAGCACCCCAGCGAGTGCCCCATACCATTTTTTCTACTTCTTCACTGATACTTGACCCTAATGCTGAGTTACCAATATTAGCGTTAATTTTGACTAGAAAGTTTCGACCGATAATCATGGGTTCTGTTTCTGGATGATTAATATTAGTTGGAATAATGGCACGGCCTCGAGCGACCTCATCTCTTACAAATTCAGGCGTGATTAATTTAGGAATCGCTGCACCAAAATTATGACCAGGATGTTGTGTTTTTAAAAAAGCCGACATGCCCTCACGTCTTTGATTTTCTCGAATGGCAATATATTCCATCTCAGGAGTGACAATACCTTGTCTAGCGTAATACATTTGTGTGACGTTTTTACCCACTTTGGCTCGTCGCGGTTGCCTTAATAAATTAAAACGCATTTTGATTAGCTCAGGATTTGTTTTGCGCTCGTGCCCGAAAAGTGACGTTGGGCCATCTAAAAATTCGGTGTCATTTCTTTCATCAATCCATTGTGATCTAAGAGGGGGTAGTCCATTACGAATATCAATCTGATATTCAGGGTCGGTATAAGGACCTGAGGTGTCATATACCATCACCGCTGGATTTTTTTCGGCACCAAAAGTTGAGGGGGTATCTGATAAAGTAATTTCTCTAAAAGGAACTTTTAAGTCAGGACGAGAACCTTTGACATAAACTTTTTTTGATTTTGCAAAAGGTCTTAATGCTTCAAGATCTAAAGAGGCAGTCTCGTTTAAAAATTGATCGATATTTTTTCGTAATTGTTTATCGGTCGCGTTCATACATCACTCCTTATAATTTTTTTGATACCGTAAGGAGTCTTTGAAAGGACTGCATTCCCTACGGCGGCATTAACCGCATCAGGTTCAAAGGGTTTTTCTCACCATCTTTAAAATGGACCCCTAGCACTCTATAAAATTACGCGAAAGCACTATTTATTGCAAGACAGATTTATATTTAATCTATATCAAAACCTTGAACTTTTCTTTGGTTATAATACGCTGATGAGTATGAATATCATTGAACAAAATCGTTTTAATATGATAGAACAGCAGATTCGCACTTGGGAGGTCTTGGATCCTGAAGTCCTTAATTTGCTTCATCGAGTACCGCGTGAAAAATTTGTACCGACTGCATATCAAGGCGTGGCTTTTGCTGATACTGAAATTCCTTTGCAGCATGGCGTGTCAATGTTAGCCCCCAAAATGGAAGCAAGGCTTGTTCAATCTTTATCACTTCAAAAACAAGATTACGTTTTAGTAGTCGGTTCTGGGAGTGGATACCTCACAGCCCTTGTGGCAAGTCTCGCAAAAAAAGTAGTATCAGTGGATATCCATCCTGATTTTACAAAACTCGCTCAAGAGAATTGTAAAAAATTAAAGATTAATAATATAGAATTTGTTACTGGTGATGGATCAAGCGGTTGGTTAAAAAATCAACCTTATGATGCAATTCTTTTTGCAGGCTCATTGCCTTATTTACCTCCAAGGGTTCGAGATCAACTTAAATTACATGGAAGGCTCTTGGCTATTTTAGGAACTACTCCCTCGATGAATGCAACCTTGATTACAAAAATAGGGGATCAAGATTTTGAAGAAGAAGTACTATTTGAAACAGTTTTGCCTTCGTTAGAAGTGAAACGTGAAAATACTTTTGTTTTTTAAGTACGATGATCAATGAACAACTTATAAGCCAGCTTGTCATCATAGATATCCAAGATAAACTTGTGGATGTCATGCCTAAAAATGACATCAAAAAAGTTATTGATGCATCAAGTATACTCATTCAGGCCTCTAAAATTTTAGAAGTACCTTGTCTTTATACAGAGCAATATCCAAAGGGTTTAGGACCAACTGTTAAAAAATTAAAATCTTTATTACCTAATACTGCAATAGAAAAAAAAGTATTTTCATGTCTTGATGATTCTAAGTTTAAAAGTGCTTTAATAAAATCTAGACCACAAATTATTTTGTGTGGACTAGAAACACATATTTGTATATTACAAACGGCACTTGCTCTCAAAACTTTTGGCAAGGATGTTTTTGTGGTTGAAGATGCAACCTTTTCTAGATCCATTGCACATCATCAAAATGCGATAGCACGTTTAAGATCAGAAGGGATTGTAATTACAAATACAGAGTCTGTGATTTTTGAATGGTTACGCGCAGCTGAAGGGGACCATTTCAAAATGATCAGTAAACTTATTAAAGAGTAGTTTTTATTTTATTTAATATTTTTAGTGTTGCACCCTGATGTAAATCCATCAACTTATTACAAGCTTCTTTCATCTTTAATTGATTGGATAATTTAAGCATTTGAGGTAAAACTTTTTTGAGTTCATCGATTGTCTTAATTCTCTTTCCTGCACCTTCGCGGATGGCTTGATTTGACACATCGTGAAAGTTATAAGTGTTAGGGCCGAGAATCAAAGGTACTTTCATTGCCATTGATTCAATCAGATTCTGCCCACCATATGGTAATAACGTACCACCTATAAGCGCGATATTCGTAAGATTGTAATAGACATACATCTCACCCATAGAGTCACCTAAAATAAATTGATAAGGTTTTGAAGTTATTTTTTTATCACTACGCTTAATAAAAGTAACACCATATTTTTTTAGTATGAGCTCAACTTCTCTAAATCTTTGTGGATGTCTGGGCACAAAAATTGTGACGAAATTTTTGATGTGGAGCTTTAATAAACTTTGTAAAATTAATTCTTCTTCACCTTTTCTTGAACTGGCAATGAGAAGTACTTGCTGATTTTTTAGATGTAAATGTTTTTTAAGTAATATACTTTTTGTCACAGTATTACGGGGTGGTATAACATCAAATTTTAAGTTACCCATTACTTCAACATTGAGTGCTCCTAAAGATTCGAAACGTTTCTTATCACTTATAGTTTGTGCTAATACACCTTTAAGTTCTTGAAGAGATGGTTTGATAAGAAATAAAATCTTTTTATAAAGTTGAAATGATTTTTCTGATAAGCGCGCATTGATTAAATAAAGGGGGATGGATTTTTGATATGCTTGATGAATTAAGTTAAACCAAAGCTCTGTTTCAAGTAATAGTCCCATTTCTGGTTTAAAAGTAGAAAAAAATCTTTTTATGGCACCAGGTGTATCAAAAGGAAGATAGATACGATGAATACGACTATCGTTAATATCAATAGAAGTTGAGCGTCCTGTGGGCGTCCCATGGGTAATCAATAAATGATGATCTGGGTATTTTTTTAAAAAAAGTTTTATCAATGGAATAGCTGCTTTTGTTTCGCCGACTGAAACGCTATGAATCCAAAGGGTTTTCTGGTGACTCCATATTTTTTTTGTCAAAAGGGAATAAAAGCCATAGCGTTCATCCCAATGTTTTAGGTAGTCAGGCTGCTTAAAACCTCGATAAATAAACTTAAAACAGGTGAATGGGAGAAGAAAATAGACTAAAAGACTGTAGAAAAAGCGAAGCATCGGGATATTTTCTCATAAACCATCTTGATGAACTTGTGTTTAATATATTTTTAAGAAAAGGACTTGATTAATTTTTAAAAATTAATCTCGAAAATAGGGGTTAATTTCTGTTCTTTAATTTTGCATATATTTTCATTGACGGGCTACTAGAGCATGGATAATATATTTGCTAAACCACTATATATTGTGGTTTAGACAAAAATATCACCTAGTAGTAAATTTAGCAAAAGTATACTTAATTTAAAGAATAATTCAGGGGAAATTCATGCTCAAAGCTGTTCGTCCAAAGCCTATACTAAGTGACCATCAAGACCACGTTATACCAATTCAAGATGTTTCGCTTGATATCTGGGATAAAAAATATTGTTTGAAATCAAAACAGGGCGAACATATTGATAAAGATATCGATGGTTCTTTCAAACGCGTAGCTAGAGCATTGGCGGATGTTGAAATACCAACCAAAAGAGAAGAATGGTATGAAAAATTTCTTTGGGCATTAAGACATGGTGCTATCCCAGCTGGACGTATTACCTCAAACGCTGGGGCACTGGAACATAAACCGGCGACTTCTACTATTAACTGCACGGTATCAGGCATTGTTGAAGACAGTATGTCTGGCATTTTAGATAAAGTGTATGAAGCAGGGCTCACTTTAAAAGCTGGCTGTGGTATTGGATATGAATTCTCGACTTTAAGACCCAAAGGTGCTTTTGTTGCAGGTGCTGGCGCTTATACAAGTGGCCCACTCTCGTTTATGGATATCTACGACAAGATGTGTTTTACAGTATCTTCTGCAGGCGGAAGGCGAGGTGCGCAAATGGCTACCTTTGATATCTCTCATCCTGATGTGACTGATTTTATTAAAGCCAAACGTGAAAACGGTCGACTCCGTCAATTTAATCTTTCATGTTTGATCACTAAAGAATTTATGGAAGCTGTAAAAGCCGATAGTGATTGGAAAGTAGCATTTCCTGTCACTGAAAAAGAATCTATCGTCGATGGTTTAAATGTAACCGATGAGAACCAAGTTGTATGGAGAGAATGGCCAGTCAAAGGTAAATACCTCACTAAAATGGAAGGCGTAGATGCAGGTAAGGTTGCATGCCGTGTGTACAAAACGATTAAAGCAAGACGTTTATGGGACATCATCATGTCATCCACTTACGATTTTGCTGAGCCTGGTTTTATTTTGATTGATCGCGTGAATGAAATGAACAACAACTGGTTTTGTGAAAATATTCGTGCAACCAATCCGTGTGGCGAGCAACCACTTCCCCCTTATGGTGCCTGTTTATTAGGTTCTGTGAATTTAACCAAGTTTGTCAAAAAACCTTTCACTGACGAAGCTTTTTTTGATTGGGCCGAATATAAAGAAGTCATTGCGATCTTTACGCGTATGTTGGATAACGTGGTGGAGATTAATGGCTTACCTCTCGAAGAACAACTTAAAGAAATTATCCGTAAGCGCCGTCATGGCATGGGTTATCTCGGTTTAGGTTCAACACTCACAATGCTTAAGATGAAGTACGGTGATGAGGGCTCTTTAAAATTCACTGAAGAAGTGAGCCGTATTTTAGCTGAGGTGGGTTGGGAGACAGGCATTGATTTAGCTCATGAAAAAGGGGCTGCACCTATTATGGAGGAAGAGTTTGTGGTGACAGCTGATATGTTAGCCAAGCGTCCCGAAATGGCTGCTGATGGGATTAAAGTAGGTGCCAAAGTAAAAGGTAAAGTATTGCTTGGTAAATATAGTCGTTATATGCAGCAATTTCCAGAAGGTTTACGTAACAAGATTACTAAAAAAGGAGTACGCTTCACACACCATAGTTCCATCGCTCCAACAGGCACAATTTCATTATCGCTAGCAAATAATGCAAGTAATGGTATTGAGCCTTCTTTTGCTCATCACTATAGTCGTAACGTGATTCGTGAAGGTAAAAAATCCAAAGAAAAAGTGGATGTGTATTCATATGAGTTATTAGCCTACCGCGAGTTGATCAATCCAAAGGCGATGCCATTTTCAGAAAATGAAGATGAAAAATTACCAGATTACTTTCTTGATTCTTCAACGATTCAAGCTAAAGCTCACGTCGATATTCAAGCTGCTTCACAAAAATGGATTGATAGTTCGATTTCTAAAACGATCAATGTGCCCACAGACTATGATTTTGAAGATTTTAAAAATATTTATTTATATGCATATGATAAAGGTCTCAAAGGATGTACTACATTTAGATTTAATCCTGAGGCTTTCCAGGGCGTATTAGTAACAGAAAAAGATTTAGAGAATACAACTTATAAATTTATTCTAGACGATGGCTCTCAAGTTGAAGTGAAGGGTAACGAAGAAATTGAATATGATGGTGAGACTCACTCAGCAGCAAATCTTTATGATGCGCTCAAAGAAGGTTATTACGGTAAGTTTTAATAGAAGATATTAAGGGAAGATAATGGCAATTAAAATTGAAAAAAAAATCGTAGGATATAATGTTGTTTCTGAAGAAGACAAAGCGATTACTTTAGCCCAAAAAGAAATCCAGAATGTGGTGCAATTAGGCGAGCCTTTAGGCCGCCCTGAAAAAATTACAGGTTCGACTTATAAAGTGAAAACACCTGTGACTGAGCATGCACTCTATATCACGATTAATGACATCATCATGAATGAAGGGACTCCTCAAGAACATCGTAGACCTTTTGAAATTTTTATCAATTCAAAAAACATGGATCACTTCCAATGGATTGTAGGTCTGACACGCGTGATGTCTGCTGTATTCAGAAAAGGTGGTGATTTGACATTCTTAGTCGAAGAGCTTCATAGTGTCTTTGATCCAAATGGCGGCTACTATAAAAAAGGTGGTAAGTATGTACCGAGTTTAGTGGCTGAAATCGGTGAAGTGGTTGAACAGCACTTAATTGATATAGGCATGCTAAAAAAAGCATTGCCTGATCAGCACCAAAAAAAATTGATGGAAGAACAGCGTGCTGAATATATGAAAAATCATTCTGAAGCAATGGATAGCTCGGGATATCCAAAAGGAGCCCAACTTTGCAGTAAATGCCAAACGAAAGCAGTCATTATGATGGATGGGTGTCTCACATGCTTAAGTTGCGGCGATAGTAAATGCAGCTAAGTTTTTATTTTTAAGGAACTAAGTTTTCGGGTTCCTTATCTATACCTGTTATTTAATTAAGTTCTCCCAAGTCATGTATAGATTATTAACTTTTTTTCTAACTTTTATTTCTCAGATTGCTTTTGCGACACCTTCAGATGAGGTGACTTTTGCGGTTACACCCTCCGTTGTGAAAGTGCATGTGATTGACTCAAAAGGTGGACATGGTGTGGGCTCAGGCATTGTTGTGGCAGACGATCAAGTAGCGACCAATTGTCATGTGATTGCCAATACGCAAGGTGTGCAAATTGGAAAATTTGGCGAGACATTTTCACCTATCAGTATGAAAGCAGATTGGCGTCATGATTTATGTATTCTTCAATTTAAGTTTTTAGACATAAAGCCTATTGTTCTAGGGAACACTAAAAAACTTAGCTATGAGCAATCAGTTTTTTCAAAAAGTTATGGTGGCAATGCAATCAAACCTGTTATCTCTTATGGGCAGATTAAGGCTTTGTATTCTTTGGACAATGAAAATATTATCCAATCGTCTGCTGGTTTTGCAATGGGCGCATCAGGGGGGGGACTTTTTGATGATGAGGGGCGGCTCATAGGCTTGACTACTTTTAAAAGTCCTGGACGTCATGCTTATTTCTACAGTATTCCTGTGGAGTGGATAGAGAATCTGTTGCGTCAAGGGAAGGATATTCAGTTGACCGCCCAAACTGAAGCGCCTTTTTGGGATGCTCCTTTTGAAAAACGACCTTACTTTATGCAAACCTATGATGCAGAGCGCGAGCATCATTGGGATCGCTTAAATGAAATTGCAAGCCTTTGGCTTAAAAGTGAACCTCAATCCAGTGAGGCACTATTTACTAAAGCAATATCACGTTTCGAGCTAAAAGATTATGTGGGAGCAAAAAAAGAGTTAGATGAAGTTGTCAAGAGAAATCCACGTCATGCACGAGCACAACTTTATTTATTAAAGTTAGCAAAACTCAATCATGATGCCAATCAAGTAAAGGCAATTGAAATTTTACTAACTCAGTTAGACGAATACTTATTGTCAGAGTCCCCATGAGACGAATAATTAAAAGACTCTTTTTTTTAAGTTTACCGATTTTTATTTCAAGTTGTGGCAGCATGAAAATACCGGATGTGAGTTTACCGAGCTGGGGTGGTGACTATCGTGAACTCTCAACAGCACCTAAGGGAGCTCTGCTATATCAATGTGAAAAAAATAAAACCTTTTATTTGAAGCCACTTGAAGGTGGTAAAGAGATGTGGCTTATTTTTCCAAATCGTGAATTTGGACTTAAGCAAGTTGAAGCTTTAAAAAATACCTATAACAATGGGATAACGACTCTAGAAATTAACGACCCTGAAACAAATATCAAAGAAGGGGAAGTGGTGACTTATCAAAAATGTCAGATTCAGAAAGTAAAAAAGTAAAATAGTATCTTGTATTTTTGATCAACGAGGCGTAAATTAAAACTTCATTGCCATTTGATCTTAAGGGAGAATCTTATGGATAATAAGTACGGTTTGGGAAGTACTAAGGTATCCTCTGAAATTCATGATCGCCATCATAAAGGTGTGACTTGTGTTAAATGTAAGTCAACACGTTTGCAATTCTGTCCCACCATGCAAGATCATCAATGTGTAGAATGTGGTGAGTGGCAAAATGATACCCCGTTAAATTACTCTACAGGCCGCAGCTCAGATTACTAAATTCCACTTTTAACTCGCTTCAAATCAAGTAAAATTAAGGGCCTTTTTTACTAACCCCTTATCGATGAGGATGAAGCATGTTAATTCAGTCAGAATTCGTTGATTTAGATACCTCTACTGGTGTAATGCGCACCTATGTGCATAAACCCGTCACACAAAAAAAGACACCTGCGGTTCTTTTTTATTCAGAAATTTTTCAGCAAACAGGTCCGATTGAAAGGGCAGCAAAGATCATTGCTGGTCATGGATTCACTGTTTTGGTGCCTGAAGTATTTCATGAGTTAAATCCTATTGGCACGGTATTAGCTTATGACGACGCAGGTCGTGATAAAGGTAATAGGGACAAATCAGCAAAAGATGTTCAAGATTATGATAAAGACAATCAAGCCATGATCGCATGGGTTAAGAACAAGCCATGGTTTTCAGGTTATATCGGCGCAATGGGGTTTTGTATCGGTGGGCACTTAGCTTTTAGAGCAGCTCTTCAGCCTGAAGTCCAAGCGACAGCTTGCTTTTATGCTACAGATTTACATACAGATGTGATTCCAAGTAAACCCAATCAGCATTCAATGGATCGATTAGACGATATCAAGGGCGAACTCTTGATGATATGGGGTAAGCAAGATAACCACATTCCCGAGCAAGGCCGCAAAATCGTTTATGAAAAAATGTTAAATGCTAAATTAATATTTACATGGCACGAGTTTAATGGGCAACATGCGTTTATGCGCGACGAAGGTGAGCGCTATGATCCTGAATTAGCGTTTCTAAGTTACGAACTAGCTTTAAAACTTTTCCAACGTAAGCTCGTTTAAACGCAATCTGAAATAGACTCTAGCCAACGTTTGCGACGTATTTTTTCTTTTTCCGCTTCGCTAAATTGAAGATAGGGATCTTTACCTTCCGCTGGGAGGGCTAAAGATAACTCGTCTTTGCCTTTTGACAATGAGTTCATTGAATCTGTATTATAATTTTCCATATACGTTTTCCTTTTGGGATAAAAAATTAATTTTGTGAAATTTTGTTCCACGTTGTTAAGACGCTTAACCTCATTAAAAATTCAATATTTGATAAAAATTTAAATCTATGCAGCTTAAAATTAACGGTAGTATAAAATCCTTTGATGACGGTTTGATGACAGTTGAGGGTCTAGTTGGAAGGCTAAATCTATTAGGCAAACGTATTGCAATAGAAAAAAACGGCATGATTATTTCAAAATCTGAATTTCAAAATATTATCCTTCAAGACGGTGACCAATTAGAAATCGTCGGCGCAGTTGGCGGGGGTTAAAATGACTCAAAAAAAAGATCCTCTCCTTATTGCGGGTAAAGCCTATCACTCAAGACTATTGGTGGGTACTGGAAAATATAAAGACTTTGAACAAACAAGACTTGCAATTGATGCGAGTGGTGCTGAAATTATCACAGTTGCGATTCGTCGAATAAATATTGGCCAAAATGCTGGTGAAACTTCACTGTTAGATTTTGTTCCGCCGGATCGTTATACATATCTTCCCAATACTGCAGGTTGTTATTCAGCTGATGATGCGATTCGAACGCTTCGTATAGCAAGTGAGTTATTAGATGGTCATAAGTTGGTGAAATTAGAAGTGTTGGGTGACCCTAAGACACTCTATCCCAATGTGATTGAAACTTTAAAAGCTGCGGAAGTTTTAATTAAAGAAGGTTTTGATGTAATGGTTTATACATCTGATGACCCGATTGTGGCTCGGGAACTTGAAAACATTGGCTGTTGCGCCATTATGCCCCTAGCTTCTCTCATAGGTTCAGGGATGGGAATTTTAAATCCTTGGAATTTACAAATTATTATTGAGCATGCAAAAGTACCAGTGCTTGTGGATGCAGGCGTAGGTACTGCTTCAGATGCATCGATTGCTATGGAATTAGGATGTGAAGGGGTGCTGATGAATACAGCGATTGCGAATGCGAATGATCCGATTATGATGGCAAGTGCCATGAAAAAAGCTATTGAAGCTGGACGCGAAGCATATTTGGCAGGACGTATGGCAAAGAGGCTATATTCAGGGTCTCCGACCTCTCCAACACAAGGGATGATTTCATAACCCATGGGCTCTGCAAAATTAAATATAATTCGTGTCAGTGTGGAAACCGTTTTTGTTGAGGAAAAATCAAGTATTGAATATAACCGTTATTTTTTTTATTACACCGTAACGATTAGTAATGATGGTTTAGTTCCAGTGCAACTTGTCAGTCGTCATTGGATTATTACTGATGCCAACGAAGAAGTTTTTGAAGTGAAGGGATTAGGTGTGGTGGGTGAGCAACCCCTTATTCAATCGCATGAATCCTATACATATACAAGTGGGACTGAAATCAATACACCTGTTGGTTCGATGCGTGGCAGTTATCAAATGGTATCTGAAGATGGCACAGCATTTGACGCAGAAATTCCTATATTCATTTTATCGATGCCAAGGACGCTACACTGATGAGATATTTCATTCTATCGTTACTCTCTCTATTTCTCATTTCATGTAATGTGAAAGACAGTGCTGATGTGTCACACAAGCCAGAAAAAATTTCTGAGGTAAAATCTAATTGTGATTGCCCTAAAGTTAAAATAGAAAAAGAAGACCTTACAAAAATTCCAGATTACGGCCTTTTAAAAAAATCAGATTGGGCTGAGATTGAATATCCACTTAAGAATGATAATTTACTTCCTGCCTGGACGGCCTGGCTTAGAAGCTGTTCCGCTCTGAAACAAAAAGATGCTTGGAAAAAAGTATGTGAACTTGCGGATGATATTAAAGATCCTAGTAATGAAAACATTCAAAATTATTTTAAAAATTATTTTAATGT
>SYKG01000060.1 GCA_005797835.1 Methylotenera sp. | reverse complement strand
TTTTGTAGTTGCAGGATCTGATGCTGGAAGTAAATTAACCACTGCGCAAGAACTTGGTATCATAGTTATTTCTCAAGAAAAGCTATTAAATCTTATAAAATAAAAACTATGAAAATTAAAATACAATTTTTAATAATACTAATTAGTATATTTTTTTCTTTTGAAGTTTGTTCTAAAGAAGTGCAAAAGTCCTGCGATGAATTATTAACTAACGAGCAATATGAAGATGCTCTAAAAACAAAGAAAGATGAATATAAATCTGTCCTTTGTCATGGGAAAACTAATCTTAGGCTAAGTAATTTCGAAGAAGCTTTAAAAGATTTTAAGCTAGCTGACAAATTAGCTAAAAGTGATACTGATCGCATCATGGCAGACTTGCTTTTTGGTATGACACTTAAAGAAGCTAAAAATATTGATCAAGCACTTTTACATTTTAAAAATTCTTACACAAGTTTGAAACTTTTCAAACCTTTTAAAAGACTTTATTTAATTCAAATTGGGGAAACTTTACTACTACTTAGTAATTATGAGGAGGCAGCGAACACATTTCTTGAAGCTTATGGATTAGCTTCAAATACCGATGAGCGAGCTATAAACCTAGATCGAGTTGCTTTCTCATATGCGTCCGTTAAGAATTTCAGTAAAGCAATAGAATATCAAATTAAAGCAAATTTAGCTTTTGAAAAGGCTGGTTTACTCAGTGAATACGCAGAATCTGGAATAAACTTAGCTTTATATTATCTTGAGTCTAATGATTTAACCTCTGCCGAAAGAATACTTTTAAAATTTGAGAAGTTTACTCGCGAGAATGAGGGAATGTATTACCTTTCGAAGGTTCTATTTGCAGAAAGTAAATATTATAAAAAGAAATCAAATATGGATCTTTATAAAGCAAAGCTTGATGAAGCTAATAAAATTGCTGATGAGATTGGGGCAGAGGATCTAAAAATATTATTTAAGGATATTTAATTAAAGCTACATACTTTATTTTACATAATATACATTATACGAAGTAATGTCTGTTTAATTTATCTTTGAAACTCCTTAAACTGTCTTGGTAAAGCGCTCTCTTGGACAACAAACTCCATTCCAGCCATAGATCCCACAAAGATGCCTGGTTTATAGTTCATTCGAATTTTGACGGTATTTAAAGATATTTCTAACTGATCCTTTTCTCTGTAATTAAGAATGTACCCAATAACTTTTTTGCCATTATCTGTGCATGTCACTTCAATAGAATCTTGATTATTCATAAGAAATACCTATAAGTTGGATTGTATAATTTGGAGCTCATATTTTGGATCGCTATAAGCTTCATATAATTGTTGCGCCCTTTCATACCAGTAACGACTATTAAATTCATCACCTTCAATTTTATGAAGGACTGCATGAATCCAAAAGGCGTATAGGGAATTAAGATGCTGAACAATTTCATGGGATTCGTCCCATGAATCATTCAATGCAAGTTCAATTGCCTTAGTAAGCAGCTCATTATCATTGGAGCTACTCATATTAATTAGCGGTTATTAAAAAACCCTATATTGAAGACCTTGCCATCCATAATAGTAAGCTCTGTCTGCTTCCAAGTATTTTTAGCGTCATATTTTACAAGATTAGTGTAGTACCACATCTCAATATTCACACGTTTACTTGGATTTGCTCGATCTTCGGTTGGCCTACCAATCACTGAACTCGCATTTGTAGGCTTAATAGACATCTCTTTTCTCACCGGTTCACCCAGAATTTGAAGTACTTTTTCTTTCGATTTAGCTCCAAAAGTATCTAAAAATTCATTTTCAGTATAGAGTTTCTTTTCTGCAGAAAATACTTGAATTGATAATCCTAGAGAAATGATTATTATCAATATTTTATTTATTAATTTAGACATATAAACCTTTATTAATGGTAATTTTAAGGCCGTCATACCCAACATCAATATGATCGGGTAATTCTTTTTTTAATGACTCATATTCTAAATCATGTGTCATATGAATCAAATAAGTTTTCTTTGCATTTATTTGATTTGCTAGTTCTAAGCTTTGTTCGAGATTAATATGAGTAGGATGCTCTTTTAGACGTAAACAATCTAAAAATAAGATTTCTAACCCATCTAAAAGTTTCAGAGAATTATCAGGGATTTGGGATACATCCGTCAAATAGGCAAAGTTTCCAATACGATAACCGTATATTTCTGATCTCCCATGTAAAACAGGAATTGGTATGACATTCTCATTAAAAAGTTGAAAAGGATCCTGAACAGGTATTGCTTTTAATACCGGCATCTCCCAAAAGCCTTTGGGCTCACTCAACGCATAACCAAATTTTAAGGCAATATGATCCAGTGCTTCTTTCTTCCCAAAAATAGGTATTTGAATCTTGTGTAACTGACAAAAAGCTCTTAAATCATCAATACCATGCAAATGATCAGCGTGGGTATGTGTATATAGAACTGCATCAATTCGAGTAATAGATTCTCTTAGAGATTGAAAACGTAAGTCTGGGCTTGTATCTATAAGTATATGTTCCCCAGATTCAAATTTTATGAGTGAAGAGCAGCGCGTTCGCTTATTTTTAGGATTAATCGACAAGCATGTTTGGCAATAACAACCAACAACAGGAGTGCCAGCGCTTGAACCAGCCCCTAAAATTGTTAATTCGAGAGACTGCATTTAGAAAAAAGATTAAAGAAATTTTTGGTAGTAACCTGCCCCACTTCATCTACTGATATATTTTTTAGTTTTGCTATTTCTTCTGCTACATGAATCACATAAGACGGATCATTTATTTTCCCGCGATGAGGTACAGGAGCTAAATAAGGAGAATCCGTTTCAATAAGAATGCGATCAAGAGGAATTGATTTAACAACTGCTTTAAGTTCAGTAGCATTTTTAAATGTAACGATACCTGAAAATGAAATATAAAAATTAAGTTTAATGGCCTCTAAGGCGACGTCTAGTGACTCTGTAAAGCAGTGCATTACGCCACCAACATTTTCAGCACCCTCTTCTCGCATAATTTTTAAAGTATCCTCTGCTGCATTTCGTGTATGAATAATTAGGGGTAAATGGGATCGTATAGCTGCTTTAATATGTGTTCTAAAGCGATCTCTTTGCCATGCCAGGTCACCTTTTACTCTGAAGTAATCAAGCCCTGTTTCACCAATGGCAACCACTTTTTTTTCTCCCGCAAATTGACATAACCCCTCAATGGTCGGTTCTTCAATATCTTCGTAATCTGGGTGAACGCCTATAGAGGCAAAAATATGTGGGTACATATTTGCAATTTTAAAAATATCAGGAAATTTATCCAAGGTAACACTTACACATAAAGCATGAGTCACATTATTTGACAACATTTTAGAAAGAATGGAGTCTATATTTTGATAAAGCTCTGGAAAGTTAATGTGGCAATGAGAATCAACAAAATTTGTCATGATGGCTCAAAAATTTGTTTATATTTAATAAAAATATTTTGCAACTGAAGTTCTTGATTAATTGGATGCGATGCGATTTTTTTTAAATCATTTAATTCATTTATATAGGAGAGTAAGGCCTCTAAATTCATTTGCTTTATTTGAAACTGAATATTTTTTTCTTCATTTTTAAAGTAGTAGCTTTGCTGCGCATGAAAGTTAAGTAATAAATCAAAAACCCATTTTTGAATCAAATTTAATACCCAATCAAGCCCGTGAGTTAGAATCGCATAATTAACTTTGGTAATATCAATATTATGGCCTTGAGATAATAATTTTGTAACAGTCTCCCGTTCCAGTTGGTTTTCTGATTCTTTGATTACATTAAATGGAGAGCCACCAGCTAATGAAAGTAAATTTTCATCATGAGTAATTTTTTTACTCATCAAAAATGATCTAGCCTCTTCAAATGAGGGGGCAGGAAGTTCTAATAGCTGACATCGACTTCTGATGGTTGGAAGTAATTTTTGTAATTGGCTTGTCACAAGAATAAATAAAGTATTTTCTGGTGGCTCTTCCAAAATTTTAAGTAAAGCATTGGATGCCGCTTGGTTAAGAGTGTCAGCAGGCTCAATTAAAATAATACGCTTTCCCTTTTCTTGGTGGGCCGAAAGTTCTAAATATTCTGAGAGTTCACGAATTTGATCTATAGCAATATTTTTTTTACGGACAGTTTTTCTTTTTGATGATTCATCATCTTCATTTTCAATAGGTGCTATATGATTAAAATCAGGATGTGTTAATGGAAACCATTGACAACTTGAGCATATTTCGCAGGGTAGATGGTTAGAAAGGGGTTTGTGGCATAAATAAGACTTTGAGAACTTTGCTGCAAAATCAAGTTTTCCTATACCTTCTTTACCCCTAAAAATTAAAGCATGGGGTTTTTTTTCATTTTTATGAATAGCAGTCCAAGCATCTTTAAACCAGGGAAAAATGAAATCTGTCATAGGATATTTTTTACAGCTTCGATAACATCACGAGATACAGATTCAATTGCTTGATTTGCATTAATGATTTTATATCGATTAGGATTTTGTCTCGCAATATCCAGATATACATTTCTAAGGCGGTTAAAAAAGGGTTCACTTTCCTTTTCAAATTTATCAAGTATTTTATTTTTACTTAAACGTTCAATACTTATTTCAACAGGTAAGTCGAATAGCAGAGTGAGATCAGCTTTGAGATCTGGATGAACCCATTGCTCAAGAATTTCTATTTTAGAGTAAGCGACATTTTTGCCTCCATACTGATAAGCGTAAGTAGCATCAGTAAATCGATCTGAAACGACAAACATCCCGTCATTTAATGCTGGCCGAATAACCTCTGCAATATGTTGACATCTAGCTGCGAACATTAGAAGTGTCTCTGTTTCTGGATCCATTTCATCATGAAGAAGTAAATCTCTTAATTTTTCTCCAAGTCTTGTCCCTCCAGGCTCTCTAGTTCTTTTCACTCCAATTTTTTTTGATTCAAGAAAGGATATGACTTCTTCAATATGTGAGCTTTTCCCAGCACCATCGATACCCTCAAATGTAATAAATTTTCCTTTTTTTATCATTTAATTTGATACTCTCTGACAGCATCATTATGCTCAATTAAGCTTTTTGAAAAATAATGGGTTCCATCACCTTTGCCAACAAAGTAAAGTAAATCTGTTTTTATCGGGTGCAGAGCGGCACGGATAGATATTAAACTTGGCATCGTGATAGGTCCTGGGGGCATTCCTTGCCTTGTATAAGTATTATATGGCGTGTCAGCAAGTAAATCTTTTTTCTTAATATCCCCATCGAAATTCTCCCCTATTCCATATATTACTGTGGGATCACTTTGAAGTTTCATATTAATACTCAATCGATGGATAAATACACCAGCAATAAGATTAGCTTCTAGTGTATTTCCCATTTCTTTTTCAATGATAGATGCCATGATTAAAGCTTCATACATATTTTTATATGGAAGCCCCTCTTCTCGAAGTTCCCACTCATATTTTAATTTATTTTGCATAGCTTTATAGGCCATTTTAAATATTTCGATATCAGTAGCATTTTTATGGAAATAGTAAGTGTCAGGAAAAAATTGCCCTTCTGCCGAATCGTATGGAATTCCAATTGCTTTAGCAATTGCCTTTGAATTGTAGGACTTTAAAGTCTTTTTTAATCTATCATTAGATTTTATATTTTCAATCATTGCCTGAAGGTTTTGTCCCTCTATGAAAGTTATCGAGCCTTCCTTAGCTCGTCCCTCAATTAAATAGTATAATAGCTGGTAGGGTGTAATATCTGGAGTAAGCAAGTAATTACCTGGTATGAGTTTTGTAGATTGGCCTAAAGCTTTTGCAAGTAAAATAAATCGCCATGGCTCACTAAGTATTTTTTCATCTACAAGTTGAAATGCTATTTTTTTAAGACTACTACCTGCTTCAATTTCGATGTCTAAATCAGTTTCACTTATATGAAGTGAGGTGAACAAAAAATGCATGGTCATAATGGCAAATAGAAAGAATAAAATTATCAGCCATTTAAGCCATATTTTCATAACTTTAAATTTTTAAGAGACTCATTTAAAAGTGAGGCTAATTCTTGGTGCGGCCAAGATCTATTTTTTATTTTCTTCACTTGTAAGACACCAAATAAGCTATTTGTTACAAGGACCTCATCAGCCTCTAAAAGTTTATTTAAATTGAAGACTAACTCCTTAACTCTAAAACCTAGTTTTTGGGAGAGTTCTATAACTATTCCTCTTGTCACCCCTTTAATACCTACCTGATTAATTTTTGGAGTGTAAATTACTTTACCAAAACGCATGAATATATTGCTTGAAATACATTCGATAACGTTGCCACTTTGATCAAGAAGAATTCCGTCAGCAAAGTTATTGTCCCTCCACTCCTGTCTTGCCATAATATTATCTAACCGATTTAAATGTTTAATCCCTGAGAGAATAGAAGGAAAAATTCTTTGCTTACATACATGAAGATTTATACCAAATTTAAAATATTCTTTTGGATAACTTGGCATTTTTGTTTTAATTAAAAATCGATTATGGCTAATATCAGCACTAAATTTATAACCTCGATCACTGATACCTCTAGAAATTATAAATTTTCCAACTGCTTTTTTCTTTGTTTTAAATAAACTTTGAATATCTGAAAGTAATACTTTTTCATTTGGAGGGGATATTTTAATGGCAAGACAATCTTCTACTATTTTCTTGTAGTGATATTTCCAATGGCACGGCCTCCTATTCTCCACCACAAAGGTTCTAAAAATCCCATCGCCATATTGAAAGGCTCGATCAAAAGGACTGATCATTTGAAATTTACCATTACTTAGAAATTCTTTGGACAAATTAAAATACCATGTTTGAATTTATTAATGAGTTCATTTTAGATTAAACCCATTCAATAGAAGCTATATTTTTTTAAATACAAGGCTTCCGTTAGTGCCGCCAAACCCGAAGTTATTTTTAAGTGCAAAATCAATTTTTACTGATCTTGCCTCGTTGGCACAGAAATCAAGATCACATTCAGGATCTTGATTAAAAATATTAATAGTAGGGGGTGAAATTTGGTTAACAATAGCCAAAACAGTAAATACAGATTCAATACCACCCGCCCCACCCAGTAAGTGGCCTGTCATCGACTTTGTAGAATTCACAACAAGTTTTTTAGCATAATTTCCAAATGTAACTTTAATTGCATTTGTTTCATTTAGATCGCCCAGAGGAGTTGATGTTCCATGGGCATTAATGTATTGCACATTATCGACATTCACATTTGCATTTTTAAGTGCATTCACCATGGAGCGTCTAGGGCCATCCATACTAGGGGCTGTGATGTGATATGCATCGGCACTCATCCCGTAACCTACGAGTTCTGCGTAAATTTTAGCGTCTCTTTGTTTTGCATGGTCATATTCCTCAAGGACCATCACACCAGCACCTTCGCCAATCACAAAACCATCTCGATCTCTATCCCACGGGCGGCTTGCAGTTTTTGCATCATCATTTCGCGATGAGAGAGCTTTGGCCGCAGAAAATCCCGCGACTGATAATTCAGTGATTGCTGCTTCTGAACCGCCTGCGAGCATCACATCAGCGTCGCCATATTCAATCATACGAGCTGCGTCACCAATTGAATGCGTGCCTGAGGTACATGCGGTCACTATAGACACATTAGGTCCTTTTAAATTAAGCATGATTGAGAGATTCCCAGAAATCATGTTGATAATAGTACCTGGGATAAAAAATGGCGAAACCTTGCGAGCACCGCCTTGCTTAAACACGTCGCCTGTGGATTCGATGGAATTTATGCCGCCAATACCTGAACCCACTGATACGCCAATGCGCTCACTATTATTATCGTTAACTTCAATACCTGAATCTTTAAAAGCTTCAATACCTGCTGCGATACCGAACTGGATAAAGGTATCCATTCTTCTTGCGTCTTTGGGAGGGATATATACCAGTGGGTCAAAATTTTTGACTTCACCTGCTACTTGAGAAGGGAATGACGAGCAGTCGAATTTGGTAATTTTACCTATACCAGATTGACCGTTAATGATATTAGTCCATGATTCTTTTACTCCAATACCTAAAGGAGTAATCAAACCTAAACCCGTTACTACAACTCTTCGCTTAGACATAGATTAACCCAAGCCCTTTAGTATGGAAAAAAGGTAAGGCTGGGATTGAATTATTTTAAATTTTTGTTGATATAATCAACAGCTTGTTGAACTGTAGTAATTTTTTCTGCTTCTTCGTCAGGAATCTCGCAATCAAACTCTTCTTCTAAAGCCAGTACCAGCTCAACTGTATCGAGCGAATCAGCGCCGAGATC
>SYKG01000059.1 GCA_005797835.1 Methylotenera sp. | reverse complement strand
TGGTGAAAAATTATCGAGCTATGAACTCGCTTATGAAACCTATGGTAAATTAAATAGCAAAAAAAATAATGCAGTACTTGTATGTCACGCACTTTCAGGGAACCATCATGTTGCAGGGCGTTATAAAAAAGACGATAAATATCCTGGTTGGTGGGATAACCTCATTGGCCCTGGAAAGCCTCTTGATACCAACCGCTTCTTTGTCATTGGTGTTAATAATCTAGGTGGCTGTCATGGCAGTAGTGGATCTAAAAGTATCAACCCTAAAACAAAAAAACTATGGGGTTCCAATTTTCCAATTGTGACTGTTGAAGACTGGGTGAATGCTCAAGCCGCACTCATGGATCAATTAAGTATTAAAAGTTTAGCGGCTGTCATTGGTGGAAGTCTTGGGGGCATGCAAGCGATCCAATGGACTCTCTCATATCCAAAACGTATTCGGCACGCGATTGTTATTGCAGCAGCACCTAATCTCACGCCGCAAAACATCGCATTTAACGAAGTCGCAAGACAAGCGATCATTACAGATCCTGATTTTTATAATGGGGACTATGACCGTTTTAAAAAGAAACCTAAACGTGGGCTGCGTATTGGCAGAATGTTAGGTCATATTACTTATCTATCGGATGATGCCATGGGTTTGAAGTTCGGTCGTAAACTCAAAAATAAAAATATTGCATATTCATTTGATGTAAATTTTGAGGTGGAATCTTATTTACATCATCAAGGTGATAAGTTTGCGGAAGAGTTTGATGCGAATACTTATCTAAGAATGACACGAGCTTTAGATTATTTTGATCCTGCTAAAAATTATCAGGGTAATTTATCTAGAGCATTTAAAAAAGTTGAGGCAGAATTCTTGGTGATTTCATTCACAAGTGATTGGCGATTCTCACCCCAACGTTCAAAAGAAATTATGAAGGCCCTTCTAGATAATGAACTGACAGTGAGCTATGCAGAAGTCACAGCGCAATATGGCCATGACGCTTTCCTTATGTCTGATCCGCACTATCATAGCATTCTCACTACTTATTTTAAAAAGATTGCGAATCAATTTTGAGCGCGCAATTTAGAGAAGACTTTGCTGCGATTGCCAATTGGATCCCATTTGGTTCCAAAGTGCTCGACTTAGGCTGCGAGGATGGATCACTCTTAAAATTTCTAGAAAGTTCACTAGAAGTCAAAGCTTATGGCATTGAAAAAAATGATGCCCATTGGCTTAATACCTTAAAGCAAGGTTTGAATGTGATTCAAATGGATTTGGAAGTAGGGCTTTCTGGATTTGAATCACAATCATTTGATGTAGTTGTCCTATCTCAAACCCTCCAAGCCATGAAGAACACAGAAATAATTGTGCAAGAAATGTTACGTGTGGGTAAAGAGGCGATAGTAACATTCCCAAATTTTGGTTATTGGCGACATCGTATACAAGTGATTAAGGGTCAAATGCCTATCTCAAAAAACTTACCCTACGAATGGTATAACACACCAAATATTCATTTATGCACGATCAAAGACTTTGACGAGTTTTGTATTAAAAATAAAATTGGTGTGAAAGAGTGCGTTATTCTAACCCAAGGTAAACCGATTCACATGATGCCTAATCTCTTAGGTGCCTTAGCGATGTATCGTCTCTTTTCAAAATAACGCTTGATGCAACTTCGTAGTCTATTCTGGCAAGATATTTTTTCCAAAAAAATGGTGATATGTATTTTTATTGGATTTAGTTCAGGGCTTCCTCTTTATATTCTGATCAGTTTATTGCCGGCATGGTTAAGATCTCATCAATTAGATTTAAAGGCAATTGGACTATTTGCGCTCATTCAGCTTCCCTACACATGGAAATTTCTTTGGGCACCTTTTTTTGATAGATTTAGCTGGATGATGGGTCGACGTCGCGGATGGCTATTCTTTTTTCAGGTATTGCTTTTAATAAGTATTCCCTTATTAGGTTTTTATAACCCTGAAACCGATCTCACTATGATTGTGGTAATCACATCATTGATTGCATTTTTTAGTGCTAGTCAAGATGTGGTGATTGACGCTTATCGTCGTGAGCTTTTACTTGACCAAGAATTGGGGCTTGGAAACGCGATTCATGTCAATGCCTATAAGATTGCAAGTTTGATTCCAGGTTCTCTATCACTTATCTTGGCAGATCATTTTGATTGGCAAACAGTATTCCTAGTGACAAGTCTATTTATGCTTCCGGGACTTATTTTAACGTGCCTCATTAAAGAACCAAAAGTATTCAAAGTAAAAAAACAAAATTTAACTACGGCATTCTTATTGCCTTTCCAAGAATTTATCCATCGACATGGTCTAAAAAGTGCCTTGATGATTTTACTGTTTATTTTCTTTTATAAGTTAGGTGACAGCATGGCTACCGCCCTAGCCACGCCGTTTTATTTAGATTTAGGTTTTAGTAAAACTGAAATTGGTTTAATTGCAAAAAATGCAGGTCTTTGGCCAAGTATCATTGGTGGCCTCTTGGGTGGAATTTGGATGATGAAGCTAGGCATTAACCGAGCTTTATGGATTTTTGGTTTTCTTCAAATGATCAGTATTTTAGGTTTTACATGGTTAGCTCATATAGGTTATAGCCCGGAGTGGCTGGCAATTGTAGTAGCATTTGAGGCTTTTGGCGTAGGTTTAGGGACAACTGCTTTTGTAGCTTTTATTGCAAAAACTACACATCCTCTTTACACCGCCACACAGTTTGCACTCTTTACAAGTTTAGCGGCAATCCCCCGAACACTTGTTAATGCATCGACAGGTTATCTACAAAATGTTTTTGGCTGGGAACATTTTTTTATTCTATGTTTTCTTCTGGCGATTCCT
>SYKG01000011.1 GCA_005797835.1 Methylotenera sp. | reverse complement strand
CTGCTCCACCCCGCGATCGATCTGCATTCGTGACGCAGAGAGGCGAGACTATAGCATCTTTTCAGAAAGACTGTCAAACATTCCCAGCCCGCAAAGCCTTGTCTATTCAACTAAAAATTGATTAATTTTCTTTACAAAAGCAACGGGATCCTTCAGCTGGCCACCCTCAGAAATCAGGGCTTGATCAAAAATCACTTCCACAAAATCATTGAAGCGCGTTGCATCACTTGTTTGTTCTAGCTTCTGAATCAGCTTATGCGTTGGATTAATTTCTAAAATGGGTTTTGACTCAGGAGTTTTTTGTCCCGCAGCTTTGAGGAGACGTTCAAGGTTACCGGATAGATCATGCTCGCCTGCGACCAAGCATGCAGGTGAGTCTGTCAAGCGATGTGTCACTTTTACTTCCTTCACTTTCTCACCTAAGGCTTTCTGAATTTTTTCAACAAGGGATTTTGCATCCTTCTCGATTTTCTTTTTCTCTTCTTTTTCTTTGTCGTCTTCGAGCTTTCCTAAATCAAGATCGCCTTTGGCAATGGATTGCAATTTCTTACCTTCAAATTCATGAAAGGTAGAAAGTAGCCATTCATCAACACGATCACTCATAAGGAAAACTTCAATACCTTTTTTCTTAAAAATTTCTAAATGGGGACTATGCTTCGCGCCCTCATAAGAATCTGCCGTGATAAAGTAGATCACTTCTTGTCCTTCTTTCATACGAGCAATATATTCTTTCAAAGACACGACTTGTGCATCTGACTCTTCAATCGTGGAATTAAATCGAAAAAGTTTTGCAATTTTTTCTCGGTTTGCAAAATCTTCACTGTGTCCCTCTTTCATTACCGCACCAAATTCTTTCCAGAAATTTTTATAATCGTCTGGCTTTTTCTCACTCATTTCCTCTAGTAGATCAAGAATTTTTTTAGTCGTACCAGCACGAATGACTTCAACCTCCTTGCTGTCTTGTAAAATTTCTCGGGAGACGTTTAAAGGAAGATCTGCGCTATCAATCACACCTTTAACAAAACGTAAATAATTTGGCATGAGTTTTTCTGAGGCTTCCATAATAAAGATACGCTTTACATAGAGCTTCAAACCATGATGACGTTCGCGATCAAATAAATCAAAAGGGGCTTTAGCGGGTATATAAAGAAGTGAAATATATTCTTGCTTACCCTCAATACGATTATGAGAATATATGAGCGGTGGTTCTTGATCGTATGAAAGATTTTTATAAAAATCTTTATATTCCTCTTCCTTGATTTCATTTTTATTTCGAGCCCAAAGTGCTGACGCTGCATTCACTGTTTCATCTTCATCTGTGGGAATTTCTTCGCCATCTTTCCATTCAGATTTCTTCATGACAATAGGAAGTGTAATGTGATCTGAATATTTTTTAATATTGCTCTTTAACGTCCAGTCACTTAAGAATTCATCTTCATCTTTTTTAAGATGTAGGATGATATCGGTACCACGCTTATCTTTATCTATTTCACTGATTGTGTATTCCCCTGCACCTTCGGATTCCCACTTCACCCCCTGAGAGCTCCCAGCTCTTCGGGTAATCACAGTGACTTTTTCTGCAATGATGAATGAAGAATAAAAGCCCACACCAAATTGGCCAATCAAATTAGCATCTTTAGCTTGATCACCAGTTAAAGTACTTAAGAACTCTTTGGTGCCTGATTTTGCAATCGTACCGATATTGCTGATGACCTCATCTCGACTCATGCCAATACCGTTATCTGAGATAGTTAAGGTACGAGCTTTTTTATCAAAGCTTATTCTAATTTTTAATTCAGGATCTTTTTCATAAAGGCTTGCATCTTTCAGCGCTTCAAAGCGCAACTTATCGGCGGCATCACTTGCATTTGAGATCAACTCACGAATGACAATCTCTTTATTGCTATATAAAGAGTGAATCATGAGATGCAGTAGTTGTTTTACTTCCGCCTGGAAGACTAATTTTTCAGATACGTTTTTTTTTGTTGCCATGTCAAATACCTTTTAAAAAGATGTAATGTTGATGTAGAAAAAATGGGGGTGAAAACTAAAATTTCAAGTGCAATAAAAAACTTTTATAGTAATTTCTTTAAAGCTAAAGATGCTGCCATAAATCCAAAAGTCGCTGTCACCATAACACTTGAACCATAACCACCACAATGGAGGCCTGTGAGTGCCTCGCCCGTTTCACAAGCTTCTTCTGGTTTGATCATCACTTCATCGGTGAAGACGACATCAATACCTATCTTTTGTGATTCTTTTAATTGCAATACTTTTTTTATATCATGCCTAATCTTTGCAGTGAGCCTATCGCCATGAGTTAGACTTAAATCAGCGAACTTAATTAGAAAGGGATCTATGCGCCCCCCTGCTCCCCCTGTCATGATAAGTGGGATTTTTTCTTTTAATGAATGAAGTGCTAGGCTTGTTTTGACTGATGCCTGATCAATCGCATCAATGACTGCATCAAAATTTGACTGAATGAGTGAGGCGATATTTTCATTCGTTATAAAGTCATCGATCACTAGAACTTCGCACGCAGGATTAATTTCTAAAATTCTTTCTTTCATTGCCAATACTTTAGACTGTCCGAGTGTTTGACTCTGTGCGTGGATTTGTCGATTGATATTTGATTCTACTATGTGATCCAAATCGATCAGTGTGATTTTTCCAACGGCATTTCGGGCTAATGCTTCCGCTGCCCAAGATCCAACACCACCGATACCTACGACTGAGATATGCGCGCTTTGAAAGCGATCTAAGGCTTTTTTTCCATACAGACGCTCGACTCCACCAAAACGTCTATTGAAATCAATATCTGCCATTGCAAAATCTTAAATTTCTAATACCACAAAGGCAGTGGCAATATTCTTTTCATCTGAGATAGAAATATGCTGACTTAAGATATTTTTTTCTTTTAAATAGTTTTTTAAAGCTACATCAAATTCTAAAATAGGTTTCCCGAGAGCATCATGGCTCACCCTAATATTTTGAAAGCGCACTGGTGATCTAAAACCAGTCCCGAGCGCTTTTGCAAACGCTTCTTTGGCGGCAAATCGTTTCGCCAAAAACCGTGATTGGGTTCTTGACTTTAAATAACCCTCAAATTCAGAGTCACTTAAAATTCGTCGTGCAAACGTATCCCCAAATTTTTCAATAGAATCATGAATGCGAGAAACCTCAACAACATCAGTACCAATTCCAAAAATCATAATAAAATTATCTTTTTTAACATCACGTTGAATAGTTACGTAATAATAGTTTCATTTCACGTACCGCATTATCCCAACCCACAAAGAGTGCATGCGCTACAATCGCATGTCCAATATTAAGTTCGTCGATGCCAGAAATCCCTGCGATCAAATTCACATTATGATAATGAAGGCCATGTCCTGCATTTACAGTAAGGCCTAAGGATAAAGCATGGGCTGCTGCATCCGTGACGCGCTTCAATTCTTTTTGTTTTGAAATCTCGTTATCTGCATCTGCATAGCTACCCGTATGAATTTCAATTACGGGTACCCCCATCTTTTTTGCTAAATCAATATCTTTTAAATCAGGTGCAATAAAAAGAGATACTCGACTACCCTGTTCAGTGAGTGTCTGTGTTGCTCGGTAGAGCTGCTCATAGGTGTCTTTTATATTTAATCCGCCTTCAGTAGTCCTCTCTTCTCGTCTTTCGGGCACAATACATACATCTTGAGGTTTCACTTGCGACGCAATCGCAATCATTTCATCAGTCGCTGCTAACTCTAAATTCATTTTTGTTTGGAGCAAAGGACGAATAGCAAAAATATCTTCATCTTGCATATGACGTCGATCCTCACGCAGGTGAAGTGTAATACTATCCGCACCCGCTTGCTCAGCACGAAGTGCTGCCTCAACGACGCTTGGATACTTTGTACCGCGCGCTTGTCGCAGTGTCGCTACGTGATCAATATTAATACCAAGCTTAATCATAAAGGGTCTTATCCTTGTAAATCGACAAAGAGTTGTTTTGAATGAAGGGGTTTGTCACCTAAATAAAAACCTAACAGATATCGCATCAATTGTTTACTTTGTTGTTGTGTCTCTTTATCAATATATTGATCGTTTGCCATATCAATAAGAGTTTTACCTAGCACTTTAATACCATGATCTGTCTTCGTTAAATCACAGGCCCCATATTCAGCTTCATAACGGTACATTTTATCAGGGATAATCGGATTTGAATCTTCATCCCGATCTAAAGTGACCGCATAACCCAGAGCTTGTAAAAGTTTCAATTCAAATCGACGCAATGTGATCGTGAGTTCATGACCTTCGCTTAAGGCTCGAATAGTCTCATGATAAAAATGAAAGAGGTCAGGGTAAGGCTCATCTCTTGGTAATAAACGTATCATCAGTTCATTAAGATAAAATCCACACATCAATGTATCGCCCTCTAGGATAGTCAGTTTTTCACACCACTCTAATCCATTTAAACTTTTAAGTTCAGATTTACCTGACCAGTTCGCAAGTAAAATCTGAAAAGATTGCAACATACCTCGAATAGCAGATCTTGGTCGACGCGCTCCCTTTGCCACTAAGGAAATACGACCAAATTTTTCTGTAAAAATTTCTGCAATTAAACTTGTTTCTTTAAAAGGATAGGTGTGCAAGATATACACACGTTGATTTTCTTGTCGGTCATAAGGGGTTGCCATTTAAAAAATTAAAGGCCTAAGGATTTTAAAACACGTTGATCCGTTGACCAACCACTTTTTACTTTAACCCAAGTCTCAAGCCAAACCTTCCCACCAAACAGTGTTTCCATATCTTGTCTCGATTCAGTTGAAATCTGTTTTAACTTTTCACCTTCTTTACCAATCAACATAGGCTTCTGACTTTCCTTATCAACAATAATGGCAGCAAAGATACGGCGTAAATTTCCTTCAACTTCAAATTTTTCAATTTCAACTGCAATCGAATAAGGAACTTCTTGACCCGTCAAACGAAATACTTTTTCACGAATAATTTCTGATGCTAAAAAACGCTCACTCTTATCGGTGACTTCATCCTCACCATAAATAAAAGCTTGCTCAGGTAAAAAATCTCGGACGGTCGATAACAAATGATCTAAGTGTTTATTTTTTTTAGCACTCACAGGCACCATAGCTTTAAATGTATATGACTCGCTCATCATTTTAATTTCTTTTAGAAGTGCATTTTTATCTTTCATTAAATCCACTTTATTCATGACGAGAATCGTCGGACGATCTTTGGGAATTAATTTCATCACTGCTTGATCTTCCTCTGTCATCCCCCGGGATTCAATCACAAAAAGAACCACATCTACTTCACTTAAAACTTGATGCACTGTTTTATTTAAACCCTTATTTATTAAATTTAAATATTTAAGCTGAAATCCAGGTGTATCAATAAAGAGAAACTGAGTGTCATCAATTGTCTGAATCCCAAGTAATTGATAGCGAGTCGTCTGCGCTTTCTTAGAAGTAATACTAATTTTACTGCCGACTAAATAATTAAGAAGTGTCGATTTTCCTACATTAGGTCTTCCCACAATCGCAATGGTACCGCAGCGTGTGATTTTTTCTTGACTCATTCGATGGATTGCAACACTAATTGATAAGCTTTTGATGCAGCGTCTTGTTCTGCAATACGACGACTATTACCCTCACCTTGTGTTTTAATATTCAATTTTTGAATTGTACATTCAATGGTAAAGGTTTGACTATGTGCCTCACCCTCGATGGAGACTACGGTATAAATAGGTAGATCATTCTTCTTACCTTGTAATAGTTCTTGCAGTAATGTTTTAGAGTCTTTTTGAATAAGCTTAGGATCAATCTCATCCAATTGCTTTTCAAAGAAACGCAAAACAAATTGGTAGGTAGGTTCAATACCCCCATCTAAATAAATGGCACCAATGATAGATTCGAAAGTATCTGCCAAGATAGACGGGCGTCGCCACCCTGCACTTTTTAATTCACCCTCGCCCAATCGGATAAAGTCACCTAAACCAATAGAAGTTGCAATAGCACTCAACGAACTTTCTTTCACAAGTAAGGCTCGTAAGCGACTCAAGTCTCCCTCATTAATTAGAGGAAATCTTTTATAAAGCTCTTCAGCAATAATAAAGTTTAAGATACTGTCACCTAAAAATTCGAGTCGTTCATTATGCTCTGCTGAAAAACTTCGGTGAGTCAGCGCTGTGATCATCAATAAAGAATCATGAAAAGTGTAGTGGATAATTCGACTTAACGAAGCCTGGCGCTCTTTATCCATTAGTGAATGACGGTCCCAATACGTTTAAATTCGCCAAAGTTGAACCAAATAAAAAAAGCACGGCCCACTAAGTTATGTTCAGGCACAAAACCCCATACGCGACTATCGGCACTATTATCTCGATTATCACCAAATGCTAAATAGTGATCTTTAGGTACTTCAAATTTAAAATCATCGCCTGGCAGGTCATGAATTAAAATGGAGTGAGTGACATCTCCTAAGACTTCTTTGAGTTCTTTGGCTTCAATATTATGAATTTGATTCATAACATAAGAATATCTATCCACAAATATTTGTTCTACCTTTTTACCATTAATAAAAAGTATTTTACTTTTATATTCAATAACATCTCCTGGAAGGCCGACTACACGCTTGATATACTCAATTGATGGTTTAGGTGGATAGTGAAAGACAAATACATCCCCTCGTTGAGGTTTCCCAACTTTTATCATTGTGTGATTTAAAATAGGTAGTCGAACACCATAACTAAATTTATTCACTAAAATAAAATCTCCTGCCAAAAGGGTTGGCATCATCGAGCCTGAAGGAATTTTAAAGGGCTCTGCAAGAAATGAGCGAATAAAGAATACTAAAAGAATTACAGGGAAAAAACTTTTAGAATATTCAACGAGTATAGGCTCCTTTGCATTGGTCGCTCTTTTTTTGCTTAAGATAAAAATATCAAGAAGCCAAATGAGTCCTGTAATTACAAGAACAATTAATATCACCAATGCAAAAATCATTTTTCCTCAACCCTTAAAATAGCTAAGAATGCTTCTTGAGGAATTTCAACATTACCCACTTGCTTCATGCGCTTCTTACCCTCTTTTTGTTTTTCTAATAATTTCTTCTTACGCGAAATATCGCCACCATAACATTTTGCGAGCACATTCTTACGCATCGCTTTTACTGTTTCACGCGCAATAATATGTGCACCAATCGATGACTGGATCGCCACATCAAACATTTGCCTTGGAATCAATTCACGCATTTTGGCTGCAACTTCTCGTCCTCGATAAACACTATTGGAACGATGCACAATTAATGACAACGCATCTACCCTGTCCCCATTCACCATGATATCAAGCTTCACTAGATCAGCTGCTCTAAATGCTAAAAATTCATAATCCATCGATGCATAACCTTTTGAAATTGATTTTAATCGATCAAAGAAATCAAGGACCACTTCATTCAGTGGCATTTCATAAGTGAGCATCACTTGTCGACCCAAGTACTGCATATTTTTTTGAATCCCTCGCTTACCGTTACATAGGGTCATGACAGGCCCTACATAGTCTTGAGGCATCAGTAAATTAATAAGAATAATCGGTTCACGAATTTCTTCGATGCGAGATGTATCAGGTAATTTAGATGGATTTTCAATTTGAATGACATCACCGTCTCTTTTTAAAAGCTCGTACACAACGGTCGGTGCTGTCGTGATCAAATCCATATCGTACTCTCGCTCTAAACGTTCTTGCACAATATCCATATGTAGGAGGCCTAAGAAACCGCAACGAAATCCAAATCCTAGGGCTGTTGAATTCTCTGGCTCAAATCGAAGCGATGAATCATTTAAACTTAATTTTTCTAAAGCAGTTCTTAAGGCTTCGAAGTGATTGGATTCAACGGGGTAAAGTCCTGCGAACACTTGTGGCTTGACTTCCTTAAAGCCACTTAAAGGTCTTGAAGCTGGGCGATCTGCCGTGGTAACCGTATCACCCACTTTAGCACTCGCAAGCTCCTTAATGCCGGCAATGATAAAACCGACCTCACCTGCGGAAAGTGAATCTTTATTTCTAGATTTGGGTGTGAAGACACCCACTTGTTCACATAAATATTGATCGGCTGTTGCCATCAATTTAATTTTATCTTTAGGTTTCAACACACCATCGACTACACGGACCAACATTACAACACCCACATAGTTATCAAACCATGCATCAATGATTAAAGCTTTTAAAGATTTTGTTATATCTCCTTTGGGAGGAGGCACATTAGAAACAATTATTTCTAATACGTCTTGAATCCCTTCACCAGTTTTAGCAGAGCAACGAATAGCATCGGTCGCATCAATACCAATCACATCACCAATTTCCTCAATCACACGATCGGGATCAGCGGAGGGCAAATCAATTTTATTTAAGACAGGAGTGACTTCTACACCTTGCTCAATCGCGGTATAACAATTCGCCACTGTTTGCGCCTCAACTCCTTGACTTGCATCCACCACTAAAAGCGCACCTTCGCAGGCAGCTAATGAACGGCTCACTTCATAAGAGAAGTCTACGTGTCCAGGTGTATCAATAAGATTAAGATGATAGATTTTTCCATCTAGGGCTTTGTATTGTAGGGCTGCTGTTTGCGCTTTGATCGTGATACCGCGCTCACGTTCGAGATCCATAGAATCTAATACCTGCGCTTCCATCTCACGATCAGATAAGCCACCACAGTATTGAATAATTCGATCGGCTAGAGTCGACTTACCATGATCGATATGCGCGATGATTGAAAAGTTTCTAATGTTATCCATCAAGAATAATGACGCCCTCGTTTACCGAATAATAAAGGCGCTTAAAACTCTCTAAGCGCCTTTATTTATAAGGATGTATTTTACAACAAAGCTTTTAAGCTAGATGATTTTATCGCTAATTGGAGATCTTAACCGGCACATAAAGCGTTTCATCATCTCTTAAAATAAGTAGTGCTACGGTTTTTCCATTAGGAATGGTAGAAACTTCTTTATTAAAAGCATCTACACTTTCCACTTCACTATTATTAAGCGCTAAGATAATATCACCGCGACGGATACCAGCGGCAGCACCGTTCCCCTGAGCATCCAAAACAAGTAAGCCTTTTTTACCAATCATTTTTTTACGCTGTTGCGGTGGCGCTTCTTTTAATACTAAACCCAAACGATTCACTTCTGCTTTTTCAGATGGTTTATTACTTGCAATCACTTCAGCTTGATCGGAAGGCATTTCACCCACCGTTAAGCTAAGTGTTTTGATGCTTCCTTTTCTAAAGAGCTCAGCAATGACCGTCTTACCTGGTTTGGTATTACCAACTGCTTTTGGTAAATCAGAGGAAGATTCAATCATCTTGCCATCAAATTTGGTAATGACATCCCCGGGCAGAAGGCCACCTTTCTCTGCGGGTGCTCCTTTTTCAATCCCAGCGACTAGCGCGCCATTGGTATTTTTCATGCCGAATGATTCAGAAAGTTCTTTGGTGACTTCTTGGATTGCGATACCTAACCAACCACGAATCACTTTGCCATTCGTTTTGATTTGAGTCATGACATCGATCGCTACATTAATAGGAATCGCAAATGAGAGTCCCATATAGCCACCGGTACGACTATAGATTTGTGAGTTGATCCCTATGACTTCACCCTTTAAATTAAATAGAGGGCCACCTGAGTTACCCGGATTAATCGCCACGTCGGTTTGAATAAAGGGGACAAAATTTTCTTGCGGTAATGCACGTCCTTTAGCACTCACAATACCCACGGTCATAGTATTTTCTAAGCCAAAAGGTGCACCAATGGCCGCCACCCACTCGCCGACTTTAATCGTATCTGGGTTACCAATATTCACTTTCGGTAAGTTATTCGCATTCACTTTCAACACAGCGACATCGGTTCTCAAGTCAATACCAATCACCTTTGCTTTAAACTCACGCTTATCATTGAACTTCACCATCACCTCATCTGCTTCTCTCACCACATGCGCATTGGTTAGAATATAGCCATCGCTTGCAACAATAAATCCAGAGCCAGTTGCATAAATTTGCTTATCAGGCCGAGGTTGTTGGCCACGACCATTTTGAGGCGGCATCCCCGGGGGCATTGGAATGCCAAAACGTTTAAAAAACTCTTGCATCTGCTCATCTTCAGGTGAACCTTGGATCATCTGACTCTGACGATTTTTTTGAATCGAACTAATATTGACCACCATAGGACTTTGTTTTTCTGCGAGTTCTGTAAAATCTGGAAGCTCTTTCGCAAGCAATCCTGTCGCTATCAAACACTGAAATATACACACATAAAAAAGGCGTCTTAACATCGTCTATCTATATCCTTCATCTAATTATTTAAAACGAATTAATTGCGCTTCGTTGTAGAACGTTTGCGACTTTGCGGAGATGACGCGCTTGATCGTCACAACCCCTAAAAACAAACCTGTAAGCGCACCTATTAAGGTGAAAAATTCTGTCATCTCTTTTGCAAAACTACTTGCAATGATCATACCAAAAAACATAAATAAAAGGGGCACGCCATAGAGTGTCAGTGAGCTTTTAAGCATGAGTGTTTCATCGATACCTAGAATAACCAGATCACCGAGCTTTGCGTTTAAGTCATTTTTAGTTTCAATATGGCCTGATTGATGTGAAAAAATTTTACCCCAGATGGAATTGCCACATCCTCTGACTTGCCCACATAAACCGCATGGCGCAGTGCGAATTACTTCGAGGGTCACACGCTCTTTTGAAGCTTTAATGACAATCGCTTGTTCTTCAATCATCTAATGCATTCTCACATCTTGAATCGCATATGAAATTTTTTGAATAGTGGCTTGAGGGACTTCACCCACGACCATAATTTGATTACCGTTTATAACTCTTGCCTGAACATGGGATGAGCCCACTTGTGTTCCACCCACATGTGACTTTTGACCTTTTGGGATGGGATTTATAAATAAAGAGACAAACGAAATTCCATCTGAAAATATCCAGTGATGCGTAAGCTGTTGATGGGGGCCAATTTTTCGAGTTACATGACTCACTTCTTTATACCCTGTTGGCAGATTCGCAATGGTGCAATATTTCTCTTGAGATACTTTATTATCTCCTGCCTCATCCATGATATATTTTTTTTGTACATCCACATTCGGTTTAAACCAATTTAAATCTTGTCCAGAAAATAATGCAATTTGATTAAAGCTTGCTTGCTCAATCACTTTTTGCTGCGAATCCAAAATACTCATTTTTAAAATCAAACCAAATTCTTTATCAAGCCAGAGTTTATAAGGATAACGATACTCGTCCTTGGGTTCAAGGTAAACCAATTGTGCTTCACGGCCACCAATCCTCTCTTGTTCCCCAAGTCGAAGGGCATAGATGGCTTTCACACTTTCAATATCTGGCGGCAAAATAGCAGGAAAAAGGTTTTGGCTCTGTCTTTTTTGAATGAGAACATTTTCTTTATTTGCATTGAATACATACATATTACTACCTCTCGATAGTGCTTCGCGAGGTTTACCATCCAGCGTGACAATTCGAGCAAACTCTTCAACACCATTATTAAGGTGCGTGATCTCAATGGAGCGAATCTCTTGTAAATTTTGATAAAGAAAAATACCTTTATAACTTAATTTACGCGCAGCTTGTGAAGCCTTTTCGAGATGGAGCCAAGGATCTTCAGCACTGTGGATAGAAAAACTTAATAAAAAAGTAAGAATGCCAACTATAAATTGCTGCATAGAAAAATTATTTAGCTTGCGGCTCAACATAAAAAGCAACATTAGTTGGAGCAAGCATTTGATGAGCTTCAATGTACTCTCTTGGAATATCTTGAGCAATGCGAGTAGCGTTATTGAAGTTTAATTGTGTGGTATTCATAATAATTGTTGCTCCCACAAATAGAAAAGCGACAAAAGAAGCAGCAATAGGTAAAGACATCCAATCAGGGGAAGAAAGTGCTGTGACCTCGGAAAGTTTTTTATGCTTATTAAATTGAATCTGAATCGGCTCTTTTTCAATCGCATCCAAAATGGATTGGGATGAGAATGTTGCATCCATCAATTCATTTCTCATAGAATCGCGAATCAGTTGATAAGTTTCAAACCGCTCACGCAAGATTTTGTCATTGATAATTTTAGAGACTGTTTGACCGCTCGCATTAAGATCAAGCTCGTTGTCGAGGAGTGTTGAAATTTTTTCTTTCATAATACTTTTCCTTATAATAATTTTTACCAACGCTTGTTATTGTGTTGTGATAAAAGCGGTTTTAATTTTTCTGCGATAGTTTCTCGCGCTCTAAAAATGCGAGAGCGCACGGTACCAATGGGGCACTCCATCATCTCTGCAATCTCTTCATAACTTAACCCTTCAATTTCACGCAGTGTAATCGCGACCTTTAATTCTTCTGGCAAGGATTCGATTGCACTATTCACAGTAATACCAATTTCTTTTGTGAGCAATGTAGTCTCAGGATTTTCTGCTTCTTGCGCTTGGTGTGTTTCTTCAAACTCACCATCCTCATTTTCAAATTCAGTCATATTGCGCGGGCGTTTGCCCATAGCCACCAAATGATTTTTTGCAGTATTAATACCAATACGATAAAGCCAAGTATAGAAAGCACTATCGCCCCTAAAATTTGGCAAGGCTCGATAAGCTTTGATAAAAGTTTCTTGCACGATGTCTTCAATCTCTGTCTGGTCGCGCACCATACGCGTCAAAATGCGACCCAACTTACGATGATATTTTTCAACTAAAAGACCAAAGGCTTTTTTATCACCCTGCTGAGCGCTTTCAACTAGAACCTGATCGAGTGCTCGATTTGGATTTTCAATTTTATTATTCACAACGGCGGATAAAAGAGGTTTAACATGCTCGGCAGTATACACGCTGGTCACACCTTCAACGAGTGAAAAATTGTTTTGTTCTATGATATTGTTAGGTGTAGGCATTAGTTTTTTAATGTAAACTCGTTCGTCAAAAACATAAACACGATTTATGTATGCCTTTAGGACGTATTCATTCTTAATTAGTTCATGAAAAATACCTAAGATGTTAACTTGTGATGTGCTTATTATAGGAAGCGGTTTAGCGGGCCTCACCGCAGCTCTGAAGCTGGCTGACCATAAAAAAGTATTGCTTGTAAGTAAGCGTAAGATTGCAGATAGCTCTAGTCAATGGGCTCAAGGCGGGGTAGCTGCAGTCATATCCGATGAAGACTCCATTGAGAGCCATGTGAAAGATACTGAATTTGTAGGGGGTGGCTTAACTGATCCCAAAGTCGCAACCTTTGTCGCATCCCATGGAAAAGAATCTATCCAGTGGCTCAACGAATTAAATGTGGCGTTTAGTCGCGATGAAACATCCAATCAATTTCACTTAACTAAAGAGGGTGGACATAGCCACAGACGAGTGGTGCATGCCAAAGATGCGACTGGTAAAGCTATACAATCAACCTTGACTGACAAAGTCAAAATCCATCCCAACATTACTATCCTAGAAAATCATATTGCGATTGATCTTATTACAGAAAAAAAATCTTTAAAAATTACCCAGATCAAATCCAACCGCTGTTTAGGTGCTTATGTGCTTAATAATAAAACCAGCAAAGTTATCACGATAGCTGCGAAAGAAACTATTCTTGCAGCAGGCGGTGTCAGTAAAGTCTATCTCTATACCACCAACCCCGATGTGAGCACTGGCGATGGTGTCGCGATGGCATGGCGAGTAGGTTGTCGTGTCGCTAATATGGAATTCATTCAGTTTCACCCGACCTGTCTTTTTCATCCTAAAGCCAAGTCTTTTTTAATATCCGAAATTGTGAGGGGCGAAGGGGGTCTCTTAAAACTCCCTGATGGGTCGCGCTTCATGGATCAATATGATGCAAGAGCAGAGCTCGCCTCACGTGACATTGTCGCCCGTGCGATTGACTTTGAAATGAAAAAAAGGGGGATTGATTGTGTGTATCTGGACATCTCTCATAAGTCACCTGACTTTATTAAGTCACAGTTTCCTAACATCTATGCTCGCTGTTTAGAACTAGGTATCGACATGACCAAGGAATGGATGCCTGTAGTCCCAGCAGCTCACTATAGTTGTGGTGGCGTGATGACAAACCTTTTCGGTCAAACAGATTTATCGAATCTTTATGCGATTGGTGAAACTGCTTACACAGGACTTCACGGTGCCAATCGCTTGGCGAGTAATTCACTGCTCGAGTGTTTAGTATTTGGTAATGCGGTAGCCACTCACATTCTGCAATCACCTGTGAAACCATCATCTTTTGATTTACCCCACTGGGATGAGAGTCGTGTGACCGATGCAGATGAAGAAATTCTCATCACTCATACTTGGAATGAATTACGGCGTTTCATGTGGAATTATGTCGGCATTGTGAGAACCAATAAACGCTTATCTCGCGCACTCCATCGTATTCACATGTTACGCGATGAAGTCCATGAGTTTTATACTAACTTCAAAGTGAGTCACAACCTTATTGAACTTCGAAATCTTTTACAGGTAGCGGAATTAATTGTGAAATCAGCAATTGCAAGACATGAAAGTCGTGGGCTTCATTTTAGTCGTGATTATCCAAAGCCATTAAAGGTCGCAAAGCCCACCATACTTACCCCTTCTAATTTTTATAGCCTGCTTGATCAAAATCACGGACATTAAAATTACTTTAAAAAGGCACACTCCATTTTGTTATTTTCTATAAAATAAGAATAAAATATTTGAAGAGTTTTTTATGCAAGTCTCCATGAATACTGTAGTCACCATGACCTATGAACTCAAAGATGCTGACGGCGTTGTTTTAGAATCGAGTGATCAGCCTGTGGCTTACCTTCATGGTGGCTATGACAATATTTTTCCGAAAGTAGAAGAAGCAATGCATGGAAAAAATATTGGTGACACAATCGAATTAGCGCTTGAACCTCAAGATGCTTATGGCGAGTACGATGCAGAATTGGTTCAAATAGAACCTGCTTCAGCCTTTCCTGAAGAAAATTTAAAAGAGGGCGCTCAATTCGAAGGTGAAGATGAAACCGGTGAAGTGATCTTATACACGGTCACAAATATTGCAGATGGGAAAGTAGTGGTAGATGGCAATCATCCCTGGGCTGGTCAGCGAATTATTTTTAAAGCCACGATTAAGGACGTCCGCTCGGCCAATCAAGAGGAGGTTTCCCACCAGGACGTTCATGGCGCTGGCCCTCATTACCATTAGCCCCAAAAAAAATACTTGAATTTTTAAATAAATATGTCATATTTATTCTGTAAATGCATCATTTTTACTTAATTCATAAGGAGATCGCAATGCAATCTATTTATAAGTTCCTGATTCATGTTTTAGTCACGAGCCTCATCTTTGTTCCCTTTAGCCTAAATGCGGCGATGATTTCAACTGATAAGGCCTTTAAGACTGAACAAACGGTTGAGAATAAAAATAAGGTGCTTGAATTTTTAAATCGAACTGATGTGGCAGCTAAGTTTGAGTCCATGGGCGTCTCACCTCAAATGGCACAAGAACGTGTGAATGCAATGACCCAAGCAGAGGTTAATCAGGTCGCAAAAAATATTGATTCACTACCAGCGGCAGGTGATCTGACTATCACCACAGCAGGCTGGATAGGAATCGTCGGTGTCCTCGCTGTTCTCGCTTGGCTTTTTTATAAATAAAATTTTTAGATATTACTTTCAAAAAGCCTGCCTCTGTGTGGGCTTTTTTATTATCTTAGGAATGTTGGCAGCTTGCGCTAATCTGCCACAGACCGCAGCCATACTTGATCGCCTGCCAACCGATATCCCAAAGTATGTTGAATTACAGCGTGTCCCCTTTTTCCCTCAAGAAGATTACCAATGCGGTCCCGCATCTCTAGCCACAATCCTCAGCGCCTCAGGGATTAAGATCGAACCTGATGCGCTGGTGAGCCAAGTCTATATTCCATCAAAAAAAGGTAGCCTTCAAATTGAAATGGTCGCAGCCATTCGAAGATATGGACGGATTGCTTACGAACTCAAACCTGAGCTCATAGATATCTTAAAAGAAGTTAATGCGGGCCGTCCTGTTTTAGTCCTTGAAAATTACAATGCAGGGTTTTCGCAAACTTGGCACTATGCCGTAGTCGTCGGTTACGATCTTAATCGCGAGGAGTTTATCAGTCGCTCTGGTGTCAAACGACGGGAGACTTTATCCTTTAATCAATTTGAATACTTATGGAAACAAGGGGGTTACTGGGGGGTGGTTGCCCTGCCTCTTGAAGAACTCCCAGCCACTGTCAATGAAAATCGTTTCGAACAATCAGTGTTATCGCTTGAGCAAAGTGGTCACCATAATCATGCAAAAAAAGCCTATCAAACTCTTCTAAGTCGTTGGCCTAAAAATCTTGTCGGTCAAATAGGCTTAGGAAATACCTCTTATGCCTTGGGAGATCTTGAGTCTGCAAAATTAGCGTTTATGCAGGCGATTCATAATCATCCGGAGACTGCCATGGCATATAACAACCTCGCGCATGTTTTCGCCGATTTAGGTCAAATGGCTGAAGCGATAAAAACAGCAGAAAAAGCCATTAGTTTAGGTGGGCCTCTCTTGGAAGAAGCCAATGCTACCCTGACAGAAATTAAACTCAAAGCTGAGTCTCTAAAATTGCATCGTAATAAAAAAAAATAAGTGCGGTAATTTTATTTGCTTAGTTTTTTGGGAAGATGTTTCGAGATAAGTTCGCGCATGTCATCATGAATTTTAGGGGTCGCCACTAAAATATGGCCTGATTCAAGCCAGTCCTGTTGGCCAGAAAAATCAGACACCATACCTCCTGCTTCTTGAATCAGAAGTCCACCCGCCGCCACATCCCATGGCGACAGTCCAATTTCCCAAAAACCGTCAAGAGAGCCATTGGCGACATAAGCTAAATCCAAGGCTGCTGAACCTGCACGTCGAATACCCGAGGTTTTTTGCAGCATAGATTTGAACATACTTAAATAGTCATCTAGATACTGAAGATCACGAAATGGAAATCCAGTACCAATGAGTGCATCCTGAAGCTTGTTGCATTTTGAGACACGAATACGCTTGTCATTTAAAAATGCACCACGGCCTTTGGTGGCGGTATAAAGATCATTTCGATTTGGCTCATAAATCACCGCCTGCGTAATCTCTCCTTTATGTTGGAGCGCAATTGATACGCAGTATTGGGGGAAATTATGTAGGAAATTTGTAGTACCATCCAAGGGATCAATAATCCAAATGAAATCACTTTGATGTGATGTTTTACCTGACTCTTCCCCTAAGAATCCATGCGTGGGATATACATCTTTTAAGGTATTGATAATTTCCAGCTCGGCGGCGACATCGACCTCACTCACAAAGTCATTAAAGTTTTTACTTTTAATGGTGAGGGAATTAATATCTTGAGATGCACGATTAATAATCGCGCCCGCGCGACGAGCCGCTTTCACTGCAATATTTAACATCGGATGCATAAATCGATTTCTACCTTTTGATGAGCGCGCGTCTATTTAAATCTTTTTTTTATAGACTTGATAAAATGCTATTTTACATGAAGGAACTCCATGGCCGCCACTTCTCAAGCACTTGATCGGATTCGCATCGTCCTTTGTCAAACCAGTCATCCTGGGAATATTGGTGCAAGTGCTCGCGCGATGAAGACCATGGGTATCCATACACTCTATCTTGTGAATCCTAAAAAATTTCCACATCCCGAAGCCACTGCTATGTCTTCAGGAGCAGATGATATTTTAAAAAATGCAATCGTCGTCAATGATCTAGGGAGCGCATTAAAAGGTGTCAAGCTCGCGATTGGGCTATCTGCAAGGCGACGCGAATTGACCCAAGCTTATTTAGAATTAGGTGAGGTTTCCCACGACATGATGCGTATCGCAGAAAATTCAGAGGTGGCTTTTGTCTTTGGCACAGAAATGAGCGGGCTTTCCAATCAAGAAACACATCAATGCCAAGTGTTAAGTTTTATTGATGCAAATCCTGATTATTCATCACTTAATTTAGCGCAAGCTGTCCAATTGGTATGTCATGAATTAAGACAAGCCAGCCTCGCAACAAACCCCCCAAAACTTTACACAAAAGATTTAAATCTTCTGGCTGATCATGATAGTCTGATGGGATTCTTAACCCACTTAAAAGAAACATTAGAGCTCATCGAATTCTTAGATAAGGTGCAAGGTGAGCGTCTGATGCAGCGACTTCATATTTTATTTGCAAGATCTCAACTTGAAATGGACGAGGTCAATATCTTAAGAGGCATTCTAACGCAGGTGCAAAAAAAATTACGGGCTTGAGAGCATTTCTATTACCCTAGTAATTTAGTCAAGTAACCTATTTCGTGAGATAATTGGGGCATGTTTAAAAAAATTAGGGAAGATATTGGGATTGTATTTGAGCGTGACCCAGCCGCGAGATCGACGCTCGAAGTCTTAACGACCTACCCTGGCGTGCATGCATTACTCATCCACCGCCTAGCCCATGCTTTGTGGCAAATAAAATTTTATTGGTTGGGTCGCTTGATTTCTCACTTCGGACGCTTTCTTACTGGTATTGAAATTCATCCAGGTGCCACCATCGGTCGTCGAGTCTTCATCGATCACGGCATGGGGGTTGTGATAGGAGAAACAGCGGTCATTGAAGATGATTGCACCCTTTATCATGGGGTCACCTTAGGTGGGACTTCTTGGAATAAGGGAAAGCGTCACCCCACATTGAAACAAGGGGTAGTAATTGGTGCGGGCGCTAAGATCTTAGGTCCCATTACTATTGGGCGTGAAGCTAAAATTGGATCAAATGCAGTGGTTGTGAAAGATATACCAAGCAAGGCCACAGCTGTTGGCATTCCTGCAAGGATTGTAGAAGAGGAAGATAAAACAAAACAAAAAAGTACCGTTCAGCTTCCAGCCTTTAATGCTTATGGGGTAGGTAAGGATGAGCCTGATCCTGTGCACAAAAATATAGATCAATTGATGCTGGCCATAAAAAAACAAAATCAAATGATTAAGCGTTTAGAGGCTCAAATTAAGTCCTTAAAGCCGCACGTGAATGAAGACCTCTCTGTCGCCAAAGCCCTCTCGCACAAGAAAAAGGCATCAAAATAATACTTGATTAAATTAATAGGTTATTCTATACTTTAGGCTTCTAAAACTTAAGTGCTCCGGCAAGTTAAACATAGGATTTTGTTATGCGTCTCACCACAAAAGGTCGTTTTGCTGTAACCGCTATTCTTGATCTCGCTTTAAACGAGTCAGACAAGCCAGTGACTTTAGCTGAAATTTGCAAGCGACAATCCATTTCACTGTCCTATCTTGAACAACTTTTTAGTCGTATGCGTCGCGAAGGTATTGTAAAAAGTACACGAGGACCCGGCGGTGGATATCACATTGCCAAAAGCTTTGATGAAATTACTGTGAAATCTATCATCATTGCTGTGGATGAAGAAATTGACGCGACACAATGTAATGGTAAGGAAAACTGCCATGAAGGCAAAAGATGTATCACGCATGACCTATGGGAAGCCATTAACCACAAAATTTTAGATTTTCTTGAGAGCTTAACGCTCGCTAATTTAGTGGAAGCTCAAAATATAGAAAATAAACCGATTCAGATGCCCAAGCCTTTTAGAGAGGCTGAATCAGAAGCCATGGAAATCAAAATAGCAGTGGAGCCCTCTCAAAATCAGCGTGAAAATGCAATCTTTTTCTTAAACGATAAATTGAATCGCACAAGAAATTAATCCC
This sequence comes from Methylotenera sp., assembly GCA_005797835.1. Taxonomy (GTDB): domain Bacteria; phylum Pseudomonadota; class Gammaproteobacteria; order Burkholderiales; family Methylophilaceae; genus Methylopumilus. The sequence goes on along the minus strand of SYKG01000011.1, from coordinate 14,804 downwards.
CTCATTTAAATATTATGCAAAAAGTTTATTTTGATCACAACGCGACAACAGCTATAGACAGGAAAGTCTTGGACGTTATGATGCCCTATCTTGAAATGCAGCAAGGCAATCCTACCAGTCAACATAGTTTTGGTAGACATGCAAGAACCGCCATTGAAGAAGCGCGTGAACAGGTCGCACTCGCAATTCATGCTCACCCCACTGAAGTAATTTTCACATCAGGGGGTACGGAAGCGAATAACATGATCGTCCATGGTGCCGCTATTAAAAAACCTCAAAGCACATTGGTCAGGAGTAATATCGAACACCCATGTGTAGCTCGCCCTATGGAAGCCCTTGCCCAACAGGGCTGGCATCAAGATCTAATTAAAGTTAACCATGAGGGTATGATTTCTAAGGATACCTATCAAGTTATCCAATCCAATAATATTGGCCTTGTGTCGGTGATGTTGGCGAATAACGAAACGGGTGCCATTCAGGATATGTCCCTCCTTCATGAATTTGCAAAAGAAAACGAAACGCTTTCACATACAGATGCGGTGCAAGCTTTTGGAAAAATTGAGGTGCGCTTTGATGAACTTCATATCGATGCAATGACACTCTCTAGCCATAAAGTTTATGGACCTCAAGGCGTAGGCGCTTTAGTCTTGAATAAGCGAAGTGATATTGAGCCCTTAATTTACGGCGGTGGACAAGAAAAGAATTTAAGAAGTGGCACAGAAAATATTGCAGCAATTGTAGGCTTTGGCAAAGCGTGTGAGCTCATCTCAGAATCCATGAAAAGAACATCAGACCTCACCCATCAGCTTCAAACAAAACTCGAACATCATCTAAAAGCAATGGGTGCTGTGATCTTTTCAGAAAACGTAAAACGTTTAAGCAATACCACCTTCTTTGCTTTTAAAGATATCGAAGGCTCTACCCTTATTACTGCTTTAGATAAAAAAGGTTTTGCAATTGCGAGTGGCTCCGCATGTTCCAGCGTAAATAAAGAACCGAGTCATGTATTACTTGCGATGGGCGTCGATGAAGATTTAGCGCGCGGTGCTTTACGTGTAAGCTTTGGCAACCAAAATACACTTGATGATGTCTCATCATTCATAGAGACATTAAAAAAAGAATTACAAACCCTAAAACAACTGACAGCGATCGCGGCATAAAAATGACTGAACTTAGAGAACGTCAACCAATTTATTTAGATTATTCCTCAACGACACCTATTGATCCGCGTGTCGCTGAAAAAATGATTCCTTATATTACAGAACATTATGGTAATCCTGCCTCACGAAGCCATAGCTTTGGTTGGACTGCAGAAAAAGCAGTGGAAGAAGCACGTGAAGAAGTCGCCAAACTTGTCAATGCAGATTCTAGAGAAATTGTATGGACCTCAGGGGCTACGGAATCAAATAACTTAGCCATTAAAGGGGCGAGTCATTTTTATAGCGCCAAAGGTAAACATATCTTAACAATTGCGACAGAACATAAATGCGTTATTGATTCAGTGCGTGAACTTGAACGTGATGGTTTTACGGCAACCTATTTAGAACCCGAACCTAATGGTTTAGTAGACTTAGAAAAATTTAAAAAAGCAATCCGTCCTGATACGGTATTAGCCTCCGTCATGCTCGTGAATAACGAGATTGGTGTCGTTCAAGATATTGAAGCCTTGGGTAATATCTGTCGAGAACAAAAAGTCATCTTTCATGTCGATGCAGCGCAAGCCACAGGAAAAGTTATGATTAATCTAGAAAATCTACCCGTAGATCTCATGAGTTTTTCTGCACATAAAACCTATGGCCCTAAAGGTATTGGTGCACTTTATGTGAGACGTAAACCACGTATTCGTATTGAGGCACAAATGCATGGTGGCGGGCACGAGCGAGGTATGCGCTCAGGGACATTGCCGACCCACCAAATTGTCGGTATGGGTGAGGCATTTAGAATCGCTCGTATTGAAATGCAATTAGAAAATGAACGCATCAGAAAATTACGCGATAAATTACTTCACGGTTTGCAAGATATGGAAGAGGTTTATGTGAATGGCGATTTAAAACATCGTATCCCGCATAATCTCAATATCAGTTTCAATTATGTTGAGGGTGAATCACTCATCATGGCAGTCAAAGATATTGCAGTGTCGAGCGGTTCTGCATGCACTTCTGCGAGTCTAGAACCAAGTTATGTGTTACGTGCACTCGGTCGCTCAGATGAATTAGCACATAGCTCGATTCGTTTTTCGATTGGACGCTTCACCACAGAAGCAGATGTCGATTTTACGATTCAGTTACTCAAAGATAAGATTCAAAAATTAAGAGAACTCTCACCTTTGTGGGAAATGTTTAAGGACGGTATTGATATTAGTAAAGTTGAGTGGGCTGCCCACTAGTTTTTTAAGGAGTACAATCATGGCTTACAGCGATAAAGTTTTAGATCACTATGAAAATCCAAGAAATGTAGGCTCACTCGATAAGAATGATCCCCACGTCGGTACCGGTATGGTCGGTGCACCCGCGTGTGGCGATGTGATGAAATTACAAATCAGAGTGAGTGATGATGGTGTGATTGAAGATGCAAAGTTTAAAACATATGGCTGCGGTTCAGCGATTGCATCGAGCTCACTCGTCACCGAATGGTTAAAGGGTAAAACGTTGGATCAAGCATATGAAATTAAAAATTCCGCGATTGCTGAAGAATTGGCTTTACCGCCCGTGAAAATTCATTGCTCTGTTTTAGCCGAGGATGCCATTAAATCTGCGATCGCAGACTTGAAAAGTAAACAAGGTAAATAAATTTAAGATGACGATTTCATTAACACCTAAAGCTGCAGAACGTGTTGAAAAATATTTAAAACATCGAGGAAAAGGACTAGGTCTTCGTTTAGGTATTAAAACAACGGGTTGCTCAGGTATGGCTTATACACTTGAGTTTGTCGATAATACCTTACCTGAAGATCAAATTTTTGAAAGTCATGGGATTAAGATCATGGTAGATCCTAAGAGTCTTATCTATATTGATGGTACTGAGCTTGATTTTGCAAAAGAAGGCGTGAACGAGGGTTTTAAATTTAATAACCCAAACGTCAAGGCAGAGTGTGGTTGTGGTGAGAGCTTTACAGTGTGAGGATAAATTTTTTTACCCTCCTTCAACTTCCGGAAACATTTGTTATTGATTTAAAAAAGCTTGATCAGCATTACCAGAGCATCCAAAAAGAAATTCATCCTGACCGTTTTGCCTCCCTTGCTGATGAAGAAAAAATAGCATCTATCAAAAAAACAGCGGAAGTAAATGATGCTTATCAGACTTTAAAATCTCCTATTCGACGTGCTGAATATTTACTGCACTTATATGACATTAATATTCATGATGAGAAATATACAGTAGTGCCGCAAGATTTCTTAATGCAACAGATGGAATGGCGAGAAGAGCTCGAAGCACATAAGCAAAATAAAGAAGCGCTCGAAAAGTTAGCGAATGATATTGAAAAAAATAAAAATGAAATCATGAGTCAACTCCCCAAATGTTTTGAAAACAAAAGCAATCTTCATGATGCAATCAAAGTCACGCGTGAGCTTAATTTTATTGAGAAAATTGAACAGCATATCAATGACGCTTTAATCGAAATTATTTAAAAATATGGCGCTCCTTCAAATCGCAGAACCTGGACAAAGTACCCTACCGCATCAGCATAAACTCGCAGTGGGTATTGATTTGGGCACGACAAATTCCCTTGTAGCATGCGTTCAAAGTGGTCTACCTACAATCTTAAAGGATATGGATGAGAACAAGCTCATTCCTTCGATCGTCTATTACGGTAAAAATGAAATTAAAGTAGGTCAAGAAGCATTACACTATTTATCCACTGACGCTAAAAATACGATCGTGTCAGTGAAGCGCTTTATGGGCCACGCGCTATCTGATATTCAATACCGAGAATCCCTCCCTTATGATTTTAATGGAGCGAGTACTGATATTCAAATTAAAACTAGCCAAGGATATAAACATCCTATTGAAATATCATCTGATATCTTAAAAAAGCTAAAAGATACAGCTGAAGTTTCATTATGTGGTGAAATTATAGGAGCAGTCATTACGGTCCCCGCTTATTTTGATGATGCTCAGAGGCAAGCCACAAAAGATGCTGCAAAATTAGCAGGACTCAATGTGTTAAGACTCATTAATGAGCCTACAGCAGCTGCAGTTGCTTATGGTCTTGATCAGAAAAAAGAAGGCACCTTCGTTATTTATGATTTAGGGGGTGGAACATTTGATGTCTCTATTTTAAAACTTCATAAAGGTATTTTTGAAGTCCTAGCTACGAATGGCCATCCTCATTTAGGTGGCGATGATTTTGATCAAGCGATAGCCGAGATGATAAGACAAGACAATCAACTCGATCAGCTTTCGCATGAAGATAAGCGCTCTTTAATTACGCATGCTAAAACATTAAAAGAAAAGCTCACGAAGAGTTCGTCTGCTAAAACAATCATCAATTTTTCAAATGGTAAGGAAATTATATTCTCACTCGATCAAGATACTTTCTTAAAAGCGACACATGATCTCGTACACAAAACAATTCAGCCTATCCGTCGCGCTTTAAGTGACGCTAAATTATCCATAGACACCATTGATGGTGTTGTCATGGTTGGAGGGGCGACACGTATGCCTCACATACAATCTGAAATTAAAACATTCTTTAAGAAAGATTTACTTAACGACCTTAATCCAGACGAAGTGGTAGCGTTAGGTGCTGCAAGACAGGCGTATACATTAGCCGGCAATAAATCAGATCAGGATTTACTTCTTCTTGATGTGACCCCTTTATCTTTGGGTATTGAAACCATGGGTGGTTTAGTTGAAAAGATTATCCATAGAAATTCCACAATACCAATTGCCAAAACGCAGGAATTTACGACGTTCAAAGATGGACAGACAGCAATGTCGATCCATGTATTGCAAGGTGAGCGTGAGCGTGTATCTGATTGTAGATCACTTGCCAACTTTACCCTAACTGGTATTCCGCCTATGGTTGCAGGTGCTGCAAAAATTCGCGTGACTTTTCAGATTGATGCAGATGGGTTGCTCTCGGTATCAGCGTCTGAGTTATCTACAAATAAAGAAACAACTATGACTATCAAACCTTCATACGGCTTATCTGAAGAGCAAATTACAAGCATGCTAAAAAAATCATTTGAAAAAGCTAGTGAAGATAAAGAAATTCGTGCACTCGTTGAGGCGAAAATTGAAGGAGAACAAATTATCACCGCAGTTCAAAATGCATTAGATAAAAATGGTAGTCAATTATTGTCAAAAGATGAAATCAAAAAAATTGAATCTGCAATGCTTTTACTTTCATCTTCACTTCAGCTCGATGATCCTGATTTAATTAACAGTCATATAAAGAATTTAAATACTCTCACTGAATTGTTCGCAGCAATGCTCATGGATGAATCAGTGGATAAAGCTCTTAAGGGACAATCAATAGATAAAGTAAACTTGTAACATGCCAAAAATTATTATTTTGCCTCATATTGAAATTTGCCCTAACGGTGAAGTGATTGAAGCTAAACCAGGACTTTCTATTTGTGAGAATTTACTTCAAAACCACATTGACATAGAGCATGCCTGTGATCAGGTATGTGCTTGTACAACCTGCCACGTGATTGTGCGCGAGGGATTTGATACATTAAATCAAGCGGATGATTTAGAAGAAGATCTTCTTGATAAGGCGTGGGGATTAGAACCTAAATCGAGACTTTCCTGTCAGGCGATTATTGATAAGCATGATCTCACGATTGAAATTCCTCGTTACACTATCAATATGGCAAAAGAAGGTTAAGCCACAGTGGATCGTATCTCAATCAAGCACCACAAACTTGCAAAGAGAGCTTAAGATATAGGTAGTGCTGCTTTTTTTAGTCTTATTAATGCTGCTTTGATCTGGTTTATCATTCTCGTTAAATAATATTTTTTTCCGAAGAGTTATTTCAAGAGGCTTTTTAATTTTATTCCCTTGAAATTTTTAACGTATTATTTTTATACAAAAAAACCCACCATACGGTGGGTTTTAATTTTTTAATGCTAGTAAATCATCTAGAACATAAACTGTGTTCTAAAAAGCACAGCATTCTCGTGCGATACAGATCTTCCATTTACAGTCAATGAAGTTGCCTGAAATGGACTTTCAAATTGTGTATTTACAAAATCCAGCATAAAGCGTGTGTTCATATTCGGCACAAATTTAATGCCCACAGTATATGCCTTTGCTTTTAGGAATCCAGTGGCGGCAGTGCTAATAGCATTAGTAACTACTGTTCCAAGAGATGAGTTATTAAAATCAGTGGCATCCATTCCACTCAGACGCGCACCTACTTCCCAAGCGCCACCAGACATAGTGCTCGTATCAAACTCTTGGTTAGGCTTAATACCTCCGAATGCACCCGCCTTATACCTATCAGCATGTTTCTCCCCGGTCAATGTCCAAAGACCTTCAAGATAATATGTTTTAACTTTGGCATCCATTGGAGTAGCTGCCGATGCAGAGGTGGGTACCTCAAACTCATGGTCCACTGTTACATACTGTGTCTGAATTTTGTAAGGACCTGACGCGGCTGCGAATTCCATGTTAAACCGTCTTCTATCAAGAGTTTTATCTGCAGTATTTGTTGTAGCGATTACTGGCTGAGTAAAATACGTAGCGCCCCTTGCTTCCGTCCTGAACGTTCCAAAGCCAGTACCAATCGGACTATCACCCGCTGAGAATGCTCCCCCTAAGTGAAGGACAGCCTCTTTATTCTTCATGAGCTCAGCAAAGTTAATTGTGGCGCGACCGATGATGTCCTTATTATCTACTCGGTTATCAGCTTCGGCACCAGTTACATTAGAACCTGTAGCAGTGGTACCATTCGAAAATGCAAGCGCGTAAGTTGTGCCGGGCACTGGCTCACCAAAAACTTGAAGACCTCTCTCTTTGGCTGGAATGAAGCTATCCAAGAAACTTCGCTCAATGAAGTCTATATTATTTGAGCTCGTGAGTTGTTCTAAGCTGAAAGGCATCTTAAACTGACCGAGTCTAAATTTAGCCTTCTCAAACCATGCCACATCGAGGTATCCCACATCAAGTACGTCTTGCGAAGTACCAACCGTGTTAGCAGATATCTCACCTGAGTAGTACTTACCAAACTTATACTTCAGACCAATACGAGCACGACGGATGTCAAAAGTATCAGCTCCAATAGATGATGCAGCTGCATTAGAATTGTCAGCACGGCTATAATCGTATGCCCTACCATCGAAGTGAACCCGTCCTGTGAGTGAGATACTATTCTCACCATTTGCACTTTCGATAGTAAAATTTTTATCTTTTTCCTTCATCACAGGCGTTTTTTCTGCCTTCGAGGTATGTCCCTTAGTAATCAGGCGGCCTTCTTCTTCGGTTAAAACACCCTTCATAACCAGCGCATCAACAATATCTGTCGTACTATCAGCTTGGACAGATGACCCCGCCATGAGCATCAGAGCGCCAGAAAGAGCCACCGCTAATTTTTTATTGAAATTCATTTTATTGCTCCCGTAAGTCATACTTTAATTTTTTTTGAAATTAGTTAAATTGATTGCTTTTGTCACGATTGAATATTAAGGAGGGAATATGACGCTTATGTGACAAACAAATATTATTTGTCGTTATTCTGAAAATATTTTTAATTTGTTGTAAAAAAACAACAAAACTTCTAACTAAAGCCTACTAAGACCCTATTTGAAGGGCTTTGAGTCTATTATTTTAAGTAAAAATACAATTTAATAATAATTAAATATAAGTATGACTTTGATCAAACTCAACCTCGCCAGAGGCTAAGTTATACACAGCACCGATCAAACCAATTTCTTTTTTCTCAATCATCTTAGTCAAAAGCGAGCTTCTCTTTAAGATGCGCTCCGTTTGAATCTCGACATTGTGGATGCAAACTTTACCCACAAATAAATCGTTAGTAGAATTGCGGTGCTCTGTTATAGTTTTTTCTAAGCTCACAGCGGGATCTATGAGTTCAATGATCTCACCGATGTTGCCACCCTTGTAATGATCGCATGCCGCCTTGATCGCACCGCAGTTTGAGTGCCCCATCACGACAACTAATTTTGATCCAAGATACTTACAGGAAAATTCTAGGCTTCCTATCGCTTTGTTTGATGCAATATTTCCTGCGAGTCGTACACTAAAAATATCACCTAGGTTTTGATCAAAGACAAGTTCGACAGTTGTTCTAGAATCGCTACAACTTAACACGGATGCAAAGGGGTGTTGTTTATCCTTGATCACATCGCGCACACTCAGCATGTCATGATCACGTTGTACATTATTTTTAAAACGCTGATTACCCTCGATCAAAATATCAAGCGCCTCTTGGGGTGTCATCTTATCGCGGTCAATGAGCGGGTGACGATACATAATCATTTCTCTTTTGTTATTTTACTTCAGGACGCATATGTGGAAATAAAATCACGTCACGAATCGAGGGGCTGTTGGTAAGTAACATCACAAGACGATCGATACCGATACCACAACCACCGGTGGGGGGCATGCCGTATTCGAGCGCTCGAATAAAATCTGCATCGTAGAACATCGCTTCGTGATCGCCTGCTTCTTTTGCTTTTGCTTGGTGCTGAAAACGTTGTGCCTGATCTTCTGCATCATTCAATTCAGAAAATCCATTTGCAATTTCTCGTCCCGCAATAAAAAGTTCAAAGCGTTCTGTGATGTCTTTATTTTTATCAGATGCACGCGCGAGTGGTGAAACTTCAACTGGGTAATCAATAATATAAGTTGGATTCCAAAGTTGTGATTCAGCGGTACCTTCAAAAAGTGCTAATTGCAGTGCACCGAGACCAGCGTGATCAAAAGCTTTGTGATCATATTTTAAAAGTTCCTCGCGTAAAAATTTTTCATCGTTAAGTTGCGTGTCGGTATATTGCGGTGCATATTTTTTTACAGCACCCACAATCGTGAGTCGCTCAAAAGGTTTGTCAAAATTAATTTCACGTCCTTGGTATTCGATCGTTGTTTTACCTATTGCAATCATCGCAGCATCACGTATACAATCTTCAGTGAATTGCATGAGCCAATGATAATCTGTATAAGCTGCATAGAATTCCATCATCGTGAATTCTGGATTGTGTCTCACACTTAATCCTTCATTTCTAAAGTTGCGATTAATTTCAAACACGCGATCAAATCCACCCACCACTAATCTTTTTAAATAAAGTTCTGGTGCGATACGCATATACATCTGCATGTCGAGCGCGTTGTGATGTGTGATAAATGGCTTTGCTGCAGCACCACCGGGTATCGGGTGAAGCATCGGTGTCTCCACTTCGTGGAAACTATGGTTCACCATGAACGCACGAATACCACTCATAATTTTTGTTCTAGTGATAAATGTTTGCTTTGTTTCATCACTCATGATGAGGTCAACATAGCGCTGACGATATTTAATTTCCTGATCGGATAGCCCGTGGAATTTTTCGGGGAGTGGTCGAACCGATTTTGTGAGGAGTCTTAAATGACTCACACGAATGGAAAGCTCACTGGTTTTAGTTTTAAATAAAACGCCACTCGCACCTAAGATGTCACCTAAGTCCCAGTGTTTAAAATTTTCGTAAAGAGTTTCTGCGTCATCACTTTTAATATTTTCTTTTGAAATAAAAAGTTGAATACGTCCTGATCCATCTTGAAGAGTTGCGAAGCTAGCTTTTCCCATGACACGTTTTAGCATCATACGCCCTGCCACAATCACTTCAACGGCTTTAGGTTCGAGTGTGTCATTTTCTAACGCACCAAACTCTTCGTGAATCGTTTTTGCAAAATGTTGCGGCTTGAAGTCATTCGGAAATGCAATGCCTGCTTCTCTTATTTTTTTTAATTTTTCACGACGCTCTTGAACAACGTGATTTTCATTTTGCTCGATCGGTTGATTTTCTTCTGACAACTTTTTTATACCCCCTGCTTTAAACTTTCACTGATAAATGGATCAAGGTCGCCATCGAGGACCCCTTGAGTGTTACCCACTTCAACATTCGTTCGTAAATCTTTGATACGCGATTGATCGAGCACATAGCTTCTGATCTGATGTCCCCAACCAATATCTGTCTTTGCATCTTCTAACGCTTGTTTTTCTTCGTTACGTTTATTTAACTCTAACGCATAAAGTTGTGCACGTAACATATTCATCGCCTCCGCTTTATTGCGATGTTGCGATCGATCGTCCTGACACTGCACCACCGTATTCGTGGGTATATGCGTAATACGCACTGCAGAGTCAGTCTTATTGATATGTTGCCCTCCCGCACCTGACGCTCTATAGGTATCAATTCTTAGATCAGCTGGATTGATATCCACTTCTATCGAATCATCTACCTCCGGATACACCTGCACACTCGCAAAGGATGTGTGTCGCCTGTTACCTGAATCAAAGGGTGATTTTCGAACCAGCCGATGCACGCCTGTTTCCGTTCTTAAATGTCCGAACGCATAATCACCCGAAATTTTTAATGTGGCACTCTTAACGCCTGCGATATCTCCATCAGAAATATCAAGCACCTCCACCTTAAATCCTTTTCGTTCCCCATACCTGATGTACATCCGGAGAAGCATATTCGCCCAGTCCTGAGCTTCGGTACCCCCACTGCCTGATTGAAAATTAATGAAACAGTTATTCGCATCCATAGGATGAGAGAACATGCGACGGAACTCCATCGCCTCCACACTCTTCTCCAGCGTATCACTCTCCTCCAAAACAACCTTGAGTGTCTCGTCATCATTTTCTATGCGAGCCAACTCAAATAACTCACACTGATCTTTGAGGCCCATAGCAAGATCGTTGAGTCCGCTGACAATAAAATCGAGCGCACGCCTTTCTTTTCCTAACGCCTGGCTTCTTCCCTGATCATTCCAAATGGATGGGTCTTCAAGCTCCTTTGAAATCTCATCTAGCCTGGACTTCTTGACCTCAAAGTCAAAGGTACCCCCTAAGTGCCTGATGGCGCTCATTTAAGCCATCGAGTCGATGTTGAATCAGGTTAAGGGTTTCTGCGTCCATGGGCTTTTTATTTATTTTTATCTATGAAAACAATAAATTATACATTTAAATGGCTACTTAAATTTCTGTCATATATCTGTCACAATAAATCCATACACTGACTCCAGATTCAATAACTTAAAACAAATCCAGGAGCCTTTAATGAAATCGAACAAAATCAAAAGTTTAGGTCTAGCAGCCCTAGTTGCTTCCACCTTATCTTTCTCATATAACGTCCAAGCTGCGGTTAAAACCATCCCTATCGATGGTTCGTCTACTGTTTACCCTATCACTGAAGCTGTTGCTGAGGACTTCCAAAAGAAAACAGGCACTAAGGTCACGGTCGGTGTATCTGGCACAGGCGGTGGTTTTAAAAAGTTCTGCCGTGGCGAGACAATGATCTCTAACGCATCACGACCTATCTCTCAAAAAGAAATGGATGCGTGTGCAGAAAACGGGATTACTTATATTGAACTTGCCGTGGCATATGACGCTTTAACTGTTGTGGTTAATAAAAATAATGACTGGGCGAAATCCATGACTGTTGATGAGCTCAATAAAGTATGGGCGCCAGGGAGCTCTGTCAAAAACTGGAAGGATGTGAACCCTGCATGGCCTAATCAGCCAATGAAACTCTTTGGACCCGGCGCTGACTCAGGTACATTCGACTATTTCACAGAAGCTATTGTCGGAAGAGCTAAAGCATCTCGATCTGACTTCACGGCATCAGAGGACGATAACGTCTTAGTGACAGGGGTCGCAGGTGACAAGGGTGGTATGGGGTACTTTGGTCTTGCATACTATTTAGAAAACAAGGATAAGCTTGGTAGTGTTGCGATTGTGGCTAAGGGAAAAACTAATGGTGTTCAGCCCTCTGAACAGTCAGTCATGGATGGCACATACCAGCCCCTTTCACGTCCCTTATTTATCTATGTCAACGGCACGAAGGGTGCTTTTGATAAAGATGTGAAGGCTTTTGTAGATTATTACTTAGCCAATGCACCTAAATTGGTGAAGGAAGTCAAATATGTTCCACTTAATACTACTGAATATTCAGCTGTCACAAAACACTGGCAAAGTAAGAAGCCTGGCACTGGCTTTGGCGGTAAAAATGAAGTGGGTCTAAAGATTGAAGATCTTATCAGCCGCATAAAAGACTAAGCACTAAGAGTTTTTTAAAGCAAGTGTTAAAACTTAAAAAGGGCGGCACAAATGTCGCCTTTTTTAATATTAAGACGCTACAATAATTTTATAGCAAACCCCCATTGAATAAAAAAATTGACAACCACTCTATTAAAAGATCCACCGATAAGCAAACAACTCGCTAAGAATTTAAAGCGTAACTTTATAGAGCACATCATTGAAGTTATCCTGATGCTTGCAGCCTTGGTATCAAGTTTTATCACTTTAGCGATTGTCTATATCCTCGTTACAGAAGCGGCAGGGTTTTTTAAAGATGTCAGCATCGTTGAATTCTTAACAAGCAAAAAATGGAGCCCTCTCTTCGAGGATGCGCATTACGGTATTCTTCCGCTCGTATCAGGCACCTTAACCACCTCCCTCGTAGCGCTCACTATTGCGATCCCAATAGGTACCATTTCAGCAATCTATTTATCTGAATTTGCTTCCCATAAAATACGCGAGAGTGTAAAGCCTGTGCTAGAGCTTCTCGTGGGCGTCCCCACGGTCGTCTTTGGTTACTTTGCCCTGCTATTTGTAACCCCTTTACTTCAGAAGCTATACCCTGAGTTACCCACATTCAACATGCTAGGGCCTGGTATCGTGATGGGGGTGATGATTATTCCCTACATCGCATCGGTAGCTGAGGATGCCATGAGAGCTGTCCCTATGAATATGCGTGAGGGCTCTTATGCAATGGGAGCGACAAAATTTCAAACAGCGATTCGTGTGGTCACACCCGCAGCGACCTCTGGCATTATTGCGGCTTATATCTTGGGTATCAGTCGCGCAGTCGGTGAAACCATGGTGGTTGCGATTGCTGCAGGTCAACAACCCACCTTTACATTTAACCCATTAGAGGGTGCAGCTACCATTACTGCTTACATCGTGCAAGTGGCATTGGGGGATTTACCGCATGGTAGCGTCGGCTATCAGAGTATTTTTGCAGCTGGCATGGTTTTATTTGTGATAACTTTTATTTTCAACATACTAGGCCACCTTACTAGAAAACGATTTGCAGAAAGATATTAAGCATGAAAAAAACTCAAGAGTATTTAGAAGAAAGTCTAATCAAGCCAAAAACTTTAGCAGAGGTTCGCGCTATGATTGTTGCCCATAAGCGCAATGACTTTATTTTTGCATCCATTGGTTTATTCACCATCATATTCGCACTCCTCACTTTACTGATTCTATTTATTGATCTTGTAATGGATGGCTACCCTAAAATAAACTACCAGTTCTTTACTGACTTCCCCTCAAGACGAGCTGCAAATGCTGGGATCTTATCGGCATGGGTGGGCTCTGCACTTGTAATGTTGGTCACCTTCCTCACAGCAGTGCCTATGGGTGTGGCGTCTGGAGTTTATCTCGAGGAATACGCGCCTAAGAACTGGTTCACTGATATTATTGAAATTAACGTCACAAACCTTGCAGGTGTGCCCTCCATCATTTATGGCTTACTAGCGCTTGGATTATTTGTCTACACCTTGCATCTTGGTACATCCATTGTCACTGCAGGACTAACACTTGGGCTTCTTATGCTCCCTATCGTTATCGTGTCGACAAGGGAAGCTATTCGATCGATCCCTGTGGCAATTAGAGAAGCAGCTTACGCAGTGGGTGCCACAAAATGGCAGGTGGTGTTGCACCACGTAATTCAATATGCATTTGGTGGTATTCTCACAGGGATCATCATTGGTATGGCAAGAGCCCTAGGTGAAACAGCACCCGTTATTACTATAGGCGCATTGACCTTCATCGCGTTCCTTCCGCCAGCGCCCTTAATAAATGAAGCTCCTTTTATTTCCTTTGAATGGCTTCAGTCTGGATTCACGGTACTACCCATTCAAATGTTTAGTTGGCTCTCAAGGCCTGAACATGTTTTTCATATCAACGCAGCAGCGGCTGGGGCTGTGATTATTATGCTGACACTCGTCATGAACGGCACTGCTATTTGGCTCCGTTACCGTATCCGTAAAAATATTAAGTGGTAAATTTTATCTACAGGAAAAATACATGGCGCAAGATAAATTAAACATTAAAGCTGAAGCAAAGAACCTTAACTTTTTCTATGCAGATGGTACCAATGCATTAAAAAATGTAAGCCTGCCTATTTATGAAAATAAAATTTCAGCACTCATTGGCCCCTCAGGTTGCGGTAAATCTACTTTCTTGCGTTGCTTTAATCGCATGCACGATTTATATCCTGGCAATCGTTATGAGGGTCAAATTCTTCTCTACCCAGACAATACCAATGTGTTAGCTAAAGGTGTGGATCCGATTGAAGTTCGAATGCGCATTAGCATGGTATTTCAAAAACCTAACCCATTTCCAAAATCAATTTATGAAAACGTCGCCTATGGTTTAAGAGTGAGGGATGAGAGATCAAAATCAGCGATTGACGATAAGGTAGAGGAGGCGTTGAAGGGAGCGTCTTTGTGGAACGAAGTCAAAGACCGCCTCCAAGATCTCGCATTTAATTTATCGGGTGGGCAACAACAACGCCTCTGCATAGCAAGAGCACTCGCGACAGATCCTGAAATTATGTTGTTTGAT
>SYKG01000010.1 GCA_005797835.1 Methylotenera sp. | reverse complement strand
CCGACGGTTAAATGGCAATACGATTGGAAACCTGAAACGGGAAGTAAAGAAGAGAAACTATATACGTACTTTTTAACAAATAAAGATTGGCTGAGCCATGAATAATCTTTTTACAAAAATTTTTAGGAAAAAGTATATTCATCACAAGCATCCTGCTCATTTAAAGAAATGTCTTAGCGCAATAGATCTTACATTTCTGGGTATTGGCTGCATAATTGGTACAGGTATTTTTGTTTTAACAGGTATTGCTGCAGCAAATCAATCTGGTCCAGCAGTCACATTGTCTTTTATAATTTCAGGCTTTGCATGTACTTTTGCGGCATTATCCTATGCTGAGCTCTCATCTTCAATTGGCGGCTGTGGAAGCGCATATGGCTATAGCTATGTTGCATTTGGTGAATTTTTCGCATGGATCATGGGCTGGATTTTGCTAATGGAATATGGAATGTCTATTGCTGCAGTTGCAAACGGATGGTCAGGATATTTTAATAATGCTCTCGTCCTAATGGATATCTCTCTTCCAGAAACATTATCTAAAGCTCCATCATTAGGTGGTATAGTCAATCTCCCAGCCATGCTGATTATATTGATCATCATGTCTCTATTAATTATAGGCGCAAAGCAAAGTGCAATATTTAATGCCGTAATGGTGTTTATTAAACTTCTAACCATCACATTATTTATTGCAGTTGCTATTTTTAATGTGAATCCGGCTAATTGGTATCCTTTTATGCCCTATGGGTGGTTTTCAACATTACCTGATGGAAAAACTGTTGGTGTTCTCGCAGGTGCCTCCATCGTCTTTTTTGCTTACGTTGGTTTTGATGCAGTTTCAACTGCAGCTGAGGAAGCAATTAACCCTCAAAGAGATCTACCCAGAGGTATTATTGGCTCACTTGCCTTTTGTACTGTGATATACATCATCGTTTCCTTGCTGCTTACAGGTGTTGTTCCATATCAAGAACTCAATGTATCTTCTCCTGTAGCATACGCGCTCCAAAAAATCGGCTTCCAATGGGCTTCTGCTGTTGTCAGTATTGGTGTTATTTCAGGACTAACAACTGTGATTCTTGTCCTTTATTATGCCTTGACTAGAATTATTTTTGCTATGAGCAGGGATGGATTGTTACCTCACACTTTAAGTCAGGTGAATAAAACTACTAACACGCCGGTGCGAGTGATTATTTTTTGCGGACTTATTATTTCATTAATCGCAGGTTTTATCCCGCTAGGGACTCTTGCTGAAATAGTAAATATTGGCACATTGGCAGCTTTTGTGATTGTTTCATTAGGTGTAATTTTCATAAAAAAAAATCATAAAAATAATAAAAAAACTTTTAAAAATAAATGGCATCCTTTGATACCGCTCTTGGGAATATTTTCTTGTAGTGCTTTAATGTGTTTCTTGCCAGGTCAGACTTGGATAAGATTTTTAATCTGGGTATTAATCGGGATTATCTTTTACTTTGTCTACTCAATAAGACAAAGTCATCTAAATAAAGAACCGGCCTAAGCCGGTTCTTTATTTATGATATTTATGAGTTAGAGAGAAAGAATCCATTGAGTAATTGTTTTAATGTCATCTTCTTTTACTTGCGGATGAGGCGGCATTGGAATTGGACCCCAAACACCACTTCCACCTGCTTTAATTTTTGCGGCTAATCTTGCTTCAGCACCTTTATCATTTTTGTATTTCGCAGCTACCTCTTTATAAGATGGTCCAACTACTTTATTCTGAACAGCATGACAAGCCAAACATCCACTTTTTTGAGCAAGTGCTTCCGAGGCTTTAGCATCCAAAGCTTGTACTTGATTTGCTAAGAGAGCACCAACCATTGCTATACTTAAAATTACTAATTTCATATCATTTTCACCCTTAAATTAATTTACTCTTTTATGATACTCTAAAACTTATTTAAATTAAAATAATTTAAATGAAATTAAGTATTAATATTCTTGAACTATATATTCAGCTACTAAGTTATGCGATTGGCCCGGATAGACAATTACGCTATTTTCTAGAGCATTAACGCTCTCTAAGCATAGCATTTTTTTCCATTCATCCTCTGTACCCATATCAACCAGTGTTTTAACTTTTTTATTCCATGGCGTCCAAATAACTGTTGAGTCACTATTTTGTTTTTGCACAATAATTTTTCTATTAAATCCTTCATCATGAATCACACATGTATCTTTCGTATTTAAATAAATTCTATCAAATTCGGCATCAAATTTGATTTGGCCTTCTTGAGTAATTTTTCTATACTTTTTGGCTTTATCTGAATAGATTTTATTTTCTAATCCTGTCACCTCAATGTTTTCAATATCACTTATTGCAAAATAAGTGTGGAACCCCTCGCCGATTAAGAAAGGCTGTTCAGATAAATTTGTTGTTTTAAGATTAAGATGAATTGAATTTCCAACCAGAATAGAAATCTCTAAATTGAATTGATATGAAAGCTGTCTATTCACCTCAGGAGTTGGAATCATCATTAATGTTATTTTGGTCTCGCCATTTTCTAAATCAATGATCTCATGAATACGCCATAGTATGACTCTTGCAAATCCATGCGGACAAAAACTTCCGTCAGTTGGATGCGCACCAAACCACGGCCAACAGATAGACACGCCTCCTCGAATGGATCTACCATGTATGAATTTCGCATTACTAGAAAGCCAAAATACTTCATTTTTTACTTTATGCGGCTTCCATTGAATTACATGAGCCCCCTGCAAGGCAATCTTTGCAGATGCAAACTCATTATTAATTGTGATAAATTTTAATCCAATTTCATTTTGAGTAATCTTATAGCTTTGAGCTGCTGATATATCTTTTTCATTTATCATTTAAAAATTAAATTTCCTATAACTTTGAAATATCACGAATAGCACCTTTATCAGCACTTGTAGTCATCAATGCGTAAGCTTTTAATGCTTGCGATACTTTTCTTTCCCTTATTTTTGGTTTCCATGCATGCTTATCCTTAGAATTCATTTTATTTTTTCTTTCAGCTAATATTGCATCATCAACCATTAAATTAATTACCCTATTTGGGATATCAATTTCAATCAGATCATTTTCTTCAATTAGTGCAATCTCCCCTTGCTCAGCGGCTTCAGGTGATACATGACCAATACTTAACCCGGATGTTCCTCCAGAAAATCTACCATCAGTTAAAAGAGCACAAACTTTTCCAAGATCTTTCGATTTTAAATAAGTAGTTGGATAAAGCATTTCTTGCATACCAGGCCCGCCTCGAGGTCCCTCATATGTAATAACAACAATATCACCTGCAACAATCTTGTCACCTAAAATTGCCACCATTGCCTCATCCTGAGATTCAAAAACACGTGCGCGTCCTTTAAATTTTAAAATGCTTTCATCAACACCTGCTGTTTTAACGATACAGCCATTACGTGCAATATTCCCAAAAAGAACTGCTAGGCCACCATCTTGACTATAAGCATTTTCTTTATTTCGAATACATCCAGAAGTTCTATCATCATCTAATGTTGGGTAGAGCATACTCTGACTAAATGCAATCGTCGTTGGTATTCCTCCCGGAGCAGCGCAATAAAAGTTTTTTACTTCTTCATTTTTAGTAATTACAATGTCCCAATGATCTATAGCTTCACCCAGCGTTTTCGAGTGAACAGTAGAAACATCTCTATGAATTAATTTTGCACGATCAAGCTCTCCTAAGATACCCATTACTCCACCAGCTCTATGAACGTCCTCCATATGATACTTTGCCGTTGCAGGAGCTACCTTTGCTAAACAAGGTACTTTTCTTGAGATGCGATCTATATCCTTCATTGTAAAATTCACTTTAGCTTCGTGAGCCGCAGCAAGTAAATGAAGTACAGTATTTGTAGAGCCTCCCATAGAAACATCCAAACTCATCGCATTTTCAAAAGCTTTAAAATTCGCAATATTTCTCGGCAAAATACTTTCATCATCTTTTTCGTAATATTGTTTAGCTAAGCCAACAATAAGTTTACCGGCATCTTGAAATAATTTTTTTCTGAATCCATGCGTAGCTAAAGTACTTCCATTACCAGGCAGGCTCAATCCAAGAGCTTCCGTAAGACAGTTCATTGAATTCGCTGTAAACATTCCTGAACATGAGCCACATGTTGGACATGCTGATCGTTCAATTTCATCAGAGTTTTTATCAGAGACTCTTGTATCGACACCAGCTTCAATTGCATCTACTAAATCTAATTTCTTTATTTCATTATTCCAATTAACCTTACCAGCCTCCATGGGGCCACCTGAAACGAAGATAACGGGAATATTAATTCTGAGCGCCGCCATGAGCATACCCGGCGTTATCTTGTCACAATTAGATATACAAACAATGGCATCTGCACAGTGCGCATTAACCATATATTCAACACTGTCCGCAATAAGATCACGGCTCGGCAAGCTGTATAGCATGCCATCATGCCCCATAGCTATTCCATCATCTACTGCGATGGTATTGAATTCTTTTGCAACGCCGCCATGCTTTTCAATTTCCCTCGCTACAAGCTGTCCTAAATCTTTTAAATGAACATGACCAGGAACAAACTGAGTAAATGAATTACAAACTGCAATAATTGGCTTTGTAAAGTCGTCATCCTTCATGCCTGTAGCGCGCCATAGTGCACGCGCACCAGCTTGATTTCTACCAGAGGTTGTGGTTTTTGAGCGATATGCGGGCATAATGATCTCTTAAAATTTACATCAATTTAAACAATTATTTTAACTTATAATAACAACAATTTATGCTTATTCATCCCCAAATAGATCCTATAGCATTTAATCTTGGGCCGTTTCAAATTCATTGGTACGGAATAATGTATTTATTTGCTTTTATGGGATTTCTTCAGTTAGGTAAAGTTCAAATCAGAACACGTCCATGGCTATTCTGGAATAAAAAGATGCTAGATGATGCTTTTTTTTATGGTGCTATCGGTGTTATTTTAGGGGGACGGTTGGGTTATGTCTTATTTTATCAACTGCAATATTATTTGCATGAGCCCTCTGAGATCATTGCCTTATGGAAAGGAGGTATGTCATTCCATGGCGGATTTTTAGGCGTGATTTTTGCCATGATACTTTTAGCTAAAAAATATAAAGTATCTGTCTTGTCTATTTTTGATTTTATTGCGCCTTTGGTTCCCCTAGGACTTGCTTTTGGTCGTATTGGAAATTTTATAAATGTAGAATTATGGGGAAGGCCAACACAATTTTTCTTAGGCATGATCTTTCCTAATGTTGACAATATTCCAAGACACCCATCTCAACTTTACGAAAGCTTTTTTGAAGGGCTAATTTTGTTTATAGCGCTATGGATCTATTCAGAGAAAAAAAGAAAACCAGGTCAAATAGCTTCTCTATTTTTAATACTATACGGAATATTTAGATTCTCACTTGAATTTACAAGAGAACCTGATTCATTCTTAGGCTTACTCTTCTTGAATCTTTCGATGGGTCAATGGCTTTCTATTCCAATGCTATTAGTGGGTATTTATTTATTTAAGAAAAACTAACAACAGCGCTTTATACCACTCCATTTTTTATCAAGTGTGGCTTGATAGAATTCTTTTTTAGTCATTAGTTTATGTTTTTTTGAGCATTGCTTATGGCTCATCAAGTAAAGATCGTAAAGATCATCTCCTGAGAGTCGACGAATGAATTTATATAATGATTTTATATAGTTTAACATTTCTTATTATTTCTTTTTGAAAAATGAAATTCTTAACATATCAATAACAACTATCCACAAAATAATGAGTAATAATAAAGTGATAAAGGCATCTAATTTTTGATTAAAAATTAATTGATGCGTAACAGAAATTTTATTATCTTCGATGAGTCCAATATTAATCTTATCTGTTAGGTCCCTGGCAGCTGCGATGAATCCTACTCTAACGTCTTGACTAAATATTTTCTGAAAAGCAGCAGTTGTTGTCACAATCATCAACCAAAGTAATGGCAATCCAGTCACCCAAGCATATTTTACTTTATTTGATTTGATTAGAATGGCAGTACCGATAGATAATGCAATGGCTGCTAACATTTGATTTGCGATACCAAACAAGGGCCATAAAATATTTACACCACCATTGGGGTCTATCACACCAATGTATAAAAAATATCCCCAGCAACTTACCACAATTGCGCTACTTAAAATTATAGATGGCATCCATGACGTTTGACCAAACTTTGGATAAATATTACCAATCATGTCTTGCAACATAAATCTTCCAACACGAGTGCCTGCATCTAATGTAGTGAGAATAAATATTGCTTCAAACATAATAGCAAAGTGATACCACATCGCTAATAAATTTGAACCGAAAGCTTTGCCAAATATATTTGCCATACCTACTGCTAATGACGGGGCCCCTCCTGTTCTCGCAAAAAGTGATGTTTCACCCATATTTTTAGCAAGTAATTCCATTTCTTCAACTGTGACTTTAAAGCCCCATGCATTAATTTTTTGAATAGCACCTAGTGCATCAGCTCCAACAATACCTGCAGGGCTATTGATTGCAAAAAAGACACCTGGCTCTAATACTGTTGCTGCTATTAAAGCCATAATAGCTACGAAGGACTCTAAAAGCATCGCACCATATCCAACCATAGGAATATATTTTTCATTGTCTAATAATTTAGGTGTTGTGCCCGAAGCTATTAAAGAATGGAATCCAGAAATTGATCCGCATGCGATAGTAATAAAAACAAAAGGAAATACACTACCGCCAAAAATAGGTCCTGAACCATTTGTAAACTGAGTGAGTGCTGGCATTTTAATTTCTGGTTGTAAAATCACAATTGCAACAGCTAAAATGATCACCGTGCCTAATTTTACAAATGTCGAGAGATAATCTCTTGGTGCTAACAAAAGCCAAACAGGAAGCACTGCTGCTGCAAAGCCATAAAATATTATAGCCCACGCCAGAGTTAAACTGTCGTGATCGAAATAGATTCGAAGCATTTGAGAATGATCAATTAAGCCGCCAGCAAAAACAGCCAAAAGTAATAACCCAAATCCAATCAATGATGCTTCAAGTACTCTTCCTGTTCTAATAGATCTTAAATAGATACCAATAAAAATTGCTATAGGTATAGTTGCAGCAACTGTTGATGTAGCCCAAGGACTATGCTTCATAGCATTTACAACCACCAATCCCAAAACTGCGATTAAAATTACCATAATTAAAAAAGTCCCAATCAATGAAGCAGTTCCCCCTATCACACCAATCTCATCTTTAGCCATTTGTCCTAAACTTTTTCCATTACGCCTCATTGAAAAAAATAGTGCAGTCATATCCTGCACAGCACCACCTAATACAGCACCAATAAGTATCCATAACATTCCAGGAAGGTAGCCAAACTGAGCAGCTAATGTTGGACCGACTAGTGGCCCTGGTCCTGCAATCGCTGCAAAGTGGTGGCCAAATACAATCCATTTATTTGTGGGAATAAAGTCTTTATCATTCCTGAGCATTACGGCGGGCGTTTTTTTAAATTCATCAATAACTAAAACTTTTGCTGCAATCCAGCTTGCATAAAATCTATAGGCAATCATAAATACACACACAGCAGCGGTAATAAACCAAACTGCATTAATACTTTCATGGCGGCTCAATGCAACTGTCGAGAATGCAAGAGCTCCGAGTAAAGCCACTAGAATCCAAACTATATTTTTAAAGTATTTTTTAATCATGATGTATCCAAATTTGATACCAAAATTAATTTGTTGCTTCATATATCTTTGATATACTTATGAACCATTTATTCTCTGTAATTATATGCAATTAACAAAAATTAAAATATTTAAATTCATCACGACTGTGTAAAATTTACCTTGGCTTCTCATAAAATAATTCTTGGTATTACTGGGGGTATAGCTGCATATAAAGCAGCTGAATTAACTCGTCTTCTTATTAAAAATGATTTTGATGTTCAAATTGTAATGACTGAGTCTGCAAGTCATTTTATTACACCTTTAACTTTTCAAGCTTTATCAGGCAAGGAAGTTTTAACAAATCTTTGGAAAAGTAATGCTTCTAATGGTATGTCGCATATAGAATTATCGAGAGATTACGACCTTATTGTAATTGCCCCTGCTAGCGCTAATTTCCTAGCAAAACTAACACATGGCTTTGCTGATGATCTTTTGTCATCTTTATGTTTGGCAAGAGTTTGTCCAATTGCTGTAGCACCTTCCATGAATATGCATATGTGGACTAACAAAGCCACTCAACGTAATGTCTCTCAATTAAAAAAAGATGGTGTGTTATTCTGTGGACCGGACTCAGGTGAACAAGCCTGCGGTGATATAGGTTTTGGAAGAATGATGGATACTGAAGAATTACTAAAATCAATTCAAAATCATCTTACGCCTAAAATACTAAAAAATAAAAAGATACTAATCACTTCTGGTGGCACAATTGAGATGATTGATGATGTAAGAGGCATCACAAATCTTAGTTCAGGCAATATGGGTGCGGCTATTGCAAATACTGCAAATTCGATGGGAGCATCTGTCACATTAATCACGTCAAAATATCAGAATTTTTCAGAAAATATAAATGTCATATATGCAAGTAATGCGCATACAATGTATGACGCCGTCCTTCAACATATCAAAGACCAAGATATTTTCATTAGTGTCGCAGCTGTTTCGGATTACAAGCCCAAAGAAAAATTTAAAGGCAAATTAAAAAAAGATAGTTTAAATTTAACGCTTCAACTCACACCCACAATCGACATCCTTAAAGAAGTAGGATTGTCAAAAAATAAAATCTTTAAAGTCGGCTTTGCTGCAGAAAGTGAAAATCTTATTGAAAATGCTCAAAAAAAAATGAAAGCAAAGAATTTAGATTTAATTGTGGCCAACTTAATTCATGAGTCTGTGAGTCTTGAAGATACTAAAGTCTCAATAATTGATAAAAATAATGTAATTGATTTACCAAAATCAAATAAAATAATTGCAGCAAAAGCTATTTTGAAAGAAATAGCTCATCGTATAAATGCTGACAAATAGCATGAGCCTGATCATCGATTATAAAATTTTAGATAAGCGTATCGGGGAAATGCTACCTAATTATGCGTCACAAGGTTCAGCAGGCCTCGACTTAAGAGCATGCACTGAGCACGTACAAACGATTAATCCTGGTGAAACTTTTCTTATCCCCACTGGAATATCTATCTTTATTAAAGATCCAGCTTATGCAGCCCTCATTCTTCCCAGATCGGGCTTAGGGCATAAACATGGGATTGTTTTAGGTAACCTAGTAGGGCTAATCGACTCGGATTACCAAGGTCAATTACTAGTTTCTTGTTGGAATCGAGGCGGCAACGCATTCCTGCTCAATCCTATGGAGCGTATCGCCCAACTGGTCATTGTCCCGGTTATCCAGGCCAAATTTAACCTTGTAAACGAATTTTCTGAGACTGAACGAGGCGAAGATGGCTTTGGAAGTACAGGTAAAAACTAACGAATTCACTTGAAAAGACAGTGGGTTATGTGGTTTAATAATCCTCTTTTTCGAAATTATTGTAACAAATAAAGGATTAAAATTATGGCTCGCGTATGTCAATTAACTGGCAAAAAACCAATGTCTGGAAACAATGTATCTCATGCCAATAACAAGACCAAAAGACGCTTTTTACCTAATTTACAAAATCGTAAATTTTGGGTTGAAACTGAGAGTCGTTGGGTATCAATGAGAATTACTAATGCTGCACTTAGAACAATCGATAAGCTAGGCATTGATGTAATTGTGAAAAAAATGCGTGCAGCTGGCCAGAGAATTTAAGGGATATATATGCGTGAAAAAATCAAATTAGAATCTAGTGCTGGTACTGGGCATTTCTATACAACAACAAAAAATAAGAGAACAATGCCTGACAAAATGGAAATAAAAAAATTTGACCCTGTTGTTAGAAAACATGTCGTTTACAAAGAGGCAAAAATTAAATAATTTTGTAAGTTTTAACGAAGACAATGAAAAAGCCAGCTTTCGCTGGCTTTTTCATTTATACAAGAATACTTTATTCTGCTAATACCTCTTCTTTAGGGATAACTTTAGAAATAGATGCTGGAACTTCTAAGATAGGCCTGCCTATAAGCTCAACAAAAGCCATAGGTGCATTATCACCTTCTCGAAAACCACACTTCAATATTCTTAAGTAGCCACCTTTTCTCGTGTTATATCTTGGGCCTAGTTCAGCAAACAATTTGGTCACAATATCTCTATCTCTCAAACGACTGAAAGCTAGACGTCTATTAGATAAAGTTGCACTTTTTGCCAATGTAATAAGAGGTTCTGCTACTTTTCTAAGCTCTTTAGCTTTAGGTAATGTAGTTTTAATAATCTCATTTTTTAACAAAGCAGTAGCCATATTTCTTAACATTGCTTGTCGATGACTACTTGTTCTATTTAGTTTTCTATGACCATTTGCGTGACGCATATCTTTGTACCCTAAAAATTTTTTATTTAATGACTACACTTTTTCTAGGCCTACTGGAGGCCAATTCTCTAATTTCATTCCTAACGTTAAACCTTTAGAAGCAAGAACATCCTTAATCTCATTAAGTGATTTTCTTCCAAGATTTGGGGCTTTTAAAAGTTCGTTTTCACTTCGTTGAATCAGATCGCCAATGTAATAAATATTTTCTGCTTTTAAACAATTTGCTGATCTTACAGTGAGTTCTAAATCATCAACAGGTCTTAATAAGACCGGATCAACTTGAGGCGCTTGCTTTACTTCAACTTCAGTCAAAGCACTTTCTAAGTTTGCAAATACAGAAAGTTGTCCCATTAAAATTCTAGCAGCATCTCTAATCGCTTGTTCAGCATCAATAACACCATTAGTTTCAACGTCCATGATTAATTTATCTAGGTCTGTTCGTTGCTCTACACGAGCACTTTCAACAAAATAACTTACTTTGTTAATTGGGCTAAAAGAAGCATCTACCATAATAAATCCTAAAGTTTTATCTTCTTGATTTGATTTTCTTCTTGCAGGAACAGGTTGATAACCTCTTCCCATTTCAACTTTAACTTCTAAATTTAATTTTCCACCTTTTGTAAGGTGCGCAATCAGATGATTTGGATTAATAATTTCAGAATCATGATTTACTTCAAAGTCAGCAGCTGTCACTGGGCCTTCATTAGTTTTATTTAATGTGAGGATTGTTTCAGATTTATTATGAAGTTTTAATGCAACTCCTTTTAAATTCAGAAGAATATCAACTACATCTTCCTGCACGCCATCTAAAGTTGAATATTCATGAACTACACCATCAATTTTTACCTCAGTAATTGCATAGCCAGGAATTGATGATAATAAAACACGTCTTAATGCATTACCTAAAGTAAAGCCAAAACCTCTTTCCATAGGCTCTAGAGTTACGCGAGCTCTGATTGGGTTTATAACTTCAACATTTACAATTCTTGGTTTTAAATATTCTGTAGGACTATTTAGCATTATTTATCCTTATCAATAATTCTTATTTAACTATTTTGAATAGAGCTCAACAACAAGTGATTCATTAATTGTTGCAGGCAAATCATCACGAAGTGGTTTATTTTTAAATGTACCTTTAAATCCTTTTACATCAACCTCAATCCACTCCGGGAACCCTCTTTGCTCTGCAGCTTCAATAGAACCTTTAATTCTTAATTGTTGTTTTGATACTTCTGCTACTGAGATTACATCGCCTGGTTTCACTTGATAGGAGGGAATATTTACTCTTCGGCCATTTACCAAAAGACTATTATGTCTTACGATTTGTCTTGCTTCTGTGCGTGAAGCACCTATACCCATGCGATAAGCAACGTTATCTAATCGGCATTCTAAAAGCTGCAGAAGAATTTCACCGGTAATGCCTTTTTTTCTTTCCGCTTCAGCATAGTAACTTCTAAACTGAGCTTCTAAAATCCCATAAATCCTACGGAGCTTTTGTTTCTCTCTTAATTGCACACCATAATCTGATAGACGGCTTGTCCTTCTTTGTCCATGTTGGCCAGGAGGAAAGTTACGTTTTTCAATAGCACATTTATCAGTAAAACATTTCTCGCCTTTGAGAAAAAGTTTTTCGCCTTCTCTTCTACATTGACGACATTTGGGATCTAGATTTCTTGCCAAAATAACTCTCCTGTTTCAATGAGTAATCAAATACTCAATTTATTAAATTCTTCTTTTCTTTGGTGGACGGCAACCATTATGAGGCACAGGTGTCACATCTTGAATACTTGTGATTTTAAATCCTGCAGCATTAAGAGCTCGTACTGCAGATTCTCTCCCAGGGCCTGGTCCTTTAATTTTTACTTCAAGATTTTTTACGCCACACTCTTGAGCCGCCTTACCTGCTGCTTCAGCTGCAACCTGCGCTGCAAAAGGTGTACTTTTTCTTGAACCTTTAAATCCAGCGCCACCAGATGTTGCCCATGATAAAGCGTTACCTTGTCTGTCAGTAATCGTGATGATTGTGTTATTAAAAGATGCATGAACGTGAGCGATACCTTCTGCCACATTTTTCTTAACTTTCTTTTTTACACGAACATTAGCTTTTGTTGCCATGAATAATCCTTAAATCTTTTTTATTTAGCCTGTTTAATTGCTTTAACAGGACCTTTTCTAGTTCTTGCATTCGTTTTAGTTCTTTGGCCTCTCACCGGAAGACCTCTTCTATGCCTTACACCGCGATAACAACTAAGATCCATTAATCGTTTAATGTTCATTGTGACTTCTCTTCGAAGGTCACCTTCAACTTTAATTTTCGCTACTTGTTCACGAAGCTTTTCTACATCGGCATCGTTCAAATCTTTTAATTTAGAAGTCGCAATTATTCCCGCCGCAACACAGATTTTCTTTGCGGTATTTTTTCCAATGCCATAAATTGCTGTTAGAGCAATTTCTGCATGTTGATGGTCGGGTACATTCACCCCAGCGATACGAGCCATAACTTACTCCAAAAAAATGGTAAATTAAATAAAAAGCCTTATATTTTAACAGGTTGTTGAATTTTAAACAAATAACAACCTACCCTTATCCTTGTCGTTGCTTATGTCGAGGATCTGTGCAAATCACCCTAACAACACCTCTTCTTCTAACAACTTTACAGTTTCGGCATAATCTTTTTACGGATGCGCGAACTTTCATTTTTATACCTCTTTAATTTAAATTAATATTACTCATTTAACCCTAAACGTAATTCTTGCCCTGGTTAAATCATAAGGCGTCATTTCTACAGTGACCTTATCTCCTGGAAGAATACGTATATAATTCATCCGCATTTTCCCTGAAATATAACCCAATACAACATGGTCATTTTCCAATTTAACTCTAAAAGTTGCATTTGGAAGATTTTCTATAATCTCCCCTTGCATCTCAATTGTGTCTTCTTTTGCCATTGATTAAAGGTTATCTAAGCACATTATTAGCGCCACCTTTAAAATTTGCTTTCTTTAGCAATCCCTCATACTGATATGACATCAGATGAGATTGAACCTGGGTCATAAAATCCATCGTTACTACTACTATAATTAATAGTGATGTACCTCCAAAATAAAAAGGAACATTAAACTTAAGTATTAGAAACTCTGGCAATAAACAGACTAGTGTTATGTACACAGCACCTACTAAAGTTAATTTACCCATAATTTGGTCAATATAATTTGCAGTTTGTTCTCCCGGCCTAATACCAGGAACAAACGCACCACCTTTTTTCAAGTTATCCGCTGTTTCCTTTGGATTAAAAACCAAGGCGGTATAAAAAAAGCAAAAAAACACTATCGCAACTGCGAATAGAAAAATATAAATAGGTTGTCCTGGTGAAATCGCGGATCCAATGTCCTTAAGCCACAACATTTTTTCACTAGATCCAAACCATCCAGCCAAAGTAGCTGGAAATAAAATAATGCTTGATGCAAAAATAGGTGGGATTACACCCGCCATATTTAATTTTAATGGCAAATGAGAGGTTTGCCCTCCATACAATTTATTGCCAACTTGTCTTTTTGCATAATTAACAGTTATTTTTCTCTGACCTCTTTCAACAAAAACAACCAGTGCTGTAACTAAAATAGTTGCTGCAAATAAAAAGAAAACTAATGGAATTGAAAATGCACCTGTTCTCGCTAACTCAAGCGTACTTCCCACTGCATTTGGCAATCCAGCAACAATTCCTGAAAAAATAATAATTGAGATACCATTGCCAATACCTCTTTCTGTAATTTGCTCGCCCAACCACATAAGAAACATTGTTCCACTAACTAAAGTTACAACCGATGTCAGTCTAAAAGTAAATCCAGGGTCAAGAACCAATCCTGGTTGAGACTCTAGCGCAATCGAAATACCAAGCGCCTGAAATGCAGCCAAAATTACTGTGCCATATCTCGTATACTTTGTTATTAATCTTCTGCCTGCTTCGCCATCTTTTTTTAATTGTTCAAGGTGAGGCGATACAACAGTCAATAGTTGCATAATGATTGATGCCGAAATGTAAGGCATGATACCTAATGCAAATAACGTAAATCTTTGCAGTGCCCCTCCCGAGAACATATTAAACATTCCCAAAATGCCACCACTTTGTGAATCAAATAATTTTTTAAGTTCAAGTGGATCAATTCCAGGCACTGGAATATGAGCCCCAAGTCTAAAAACGATAATGGCGCCTAAAACAAACAATATGCGGTTTTTTAATTCGCTTGTCTTACCAAAAGCACCTAATAAATTATTTTGAGCCAAAATTAAATTCTCAAACTTCTACTACTTTTCCACCCGCCGCTTCAATTGCAGCGCGAGCGCCCTTAGTGAGCAATAAACCTTGGATTGTAAATTTTCTTTTTACTTCGCCAGATAAATAAACTTTTACTGTCTTGGCATTATCAGACACTAATTTAGCTGACTTTAATACGAGCAAATCAATATTATCTGACTCAACTAAATTGAGTTCATTTGTTCTAACACGTGCAGTTAATTTTTGCGTTAATGACTTAAATCCCCGTTTTGGAAGACGTCTTTGGATCGGCATTTGGCCGCCTTCAAAACCAACTTTATGGAATCCGCCTGCTCTAGATTTTTGACCTTTGTGGCCACGCCCAGCTGTTTTTCCAAGACCAGAACCAATACCTCGGCCAACACGTCTTGCTTCTTTTTTAGAACCAACTGCTGGTTTTAGTGTATTTAATTTCATAATTTCTCTTTATATCTTTTCGACTTTAAGTAAATAATTCACTGCATTGATCATGCCGCGAATTGCTGGAGTATCCTGTAATTCAACCGTATGATGTAATCTTCTAAGACCTAATCCCTTAATTGTTGCGCGGTGAGGTTCAGTTCTACCAATTAAACTTTTAATTAATGTAACTTTTAAGCCAACTGTAATTTCATTTTTTGTCTTTGCCATTTGGATTAGCCTCTAATTTCTTCTACTGATTTACCGCGTTTAGCAGCAATCTCAGCCGGTGTATTCATTGACTCGAGTCCATTTAATGTTGCTCTCACAACATTGTAAGGATTCGTTGAACCAATACATTTTGCTAAAACATTCGTAATACCCATCACCTCAAAAATTGCTCTCATCGCACCACCAGCAATAATGCCAGTACCTTCTGAAGCGGGCTGAATGAATACTTTTGCAGCTCCATGCTCACCTATTACTGCGTGTTGTAAAGTCCCATTATTTAGTTTTACTTTAAGCATACCTCTTCTGGCCTCATCCATTGCTTTTTGAACAGCGACAGGCACCTCTCTTGCTTTACCTTTTCCCATACCAACTGAACCGTCTCCATCTCCCACAACAGTTAAGGCAGCAAAACTCATGATTCGACCGCCTTTTACTACTTTTGTAACGCGATTTACAGCAATCATTTTTTCTCTTAAACCATCTGTTTGCGTTTGTTGATTTTCTAAATCTTTTGCCATGTTTTGACCTATTTAAATAATTGGGTTAGAAAGACAAGCCGTTTTCTCTAGCAGCATCTGCTAAAGCTTTAACTCTGCCGTGATAGCGATAACCTGATCTATCAAAAGCCACATTTGTAATACCGATTTTTTTTGCTTTTTCAGCAATGCGTTTACCAATTTGAGCTGCAGCTGCAATATTACCGCCATTCTTTAAAGTTTTTTTAATATCTGCTTCAAGGGAAGAAGCACTTGCCAAAACTTTATTTTCGCTAGCACTTATGATTTGTGCATAAATATTTGTGTTAGTTCTATGAACACTTAATCTTGTCACTTTAAGTTCAGCGATTTTTGCTCTTGTCTTTTTAGCGCGACGCAAACGGGGATTTGAATTGTTCATATCTCGACCTTTATTTTTTCTTAGTTTCTTTAATAACAACGTTCTCATCTAAATAACGAACGCCCTTACCTTTATATGGCTCTGGGGGTCGATATGCTCTAATTTGAGCAGCAACTTGACCAATTAATTGTTTATCAGGGCCTTTTAGAATAATTTCAGTTTGACTTGGTGTTTCAACTTTAATACCTTCAGGCATTTTATAATTTACTGGATGAGAAAAACCTAAATCAAGATTAAGATTTGCGCCTTGCGCTTGAGCTTTATACCCAACACCAATTAAAGTTAATTTTCTAACAAATCCTTCTGAAACGCCTTTCATCATGTTTGCAACAAGTGCACGCATCGTACCAGCCATTGCATTTGCTTGCTGAGATTCATCAGCTGCTGCGAATGTAATTACCTGACCATCATTATTTAATTGAACGTTAGGCGTAATGAACTGATTTAATTTACCCATTGGTCCACTAACTGAAATATTCAATTCACTAATTGAAACCTCTACCTTTGGGGGAATCGTTACGGGTGCCTTAGCTATTCGTGACATATATACTCTCCTTAAGCCACATAACAAAGCACTTCGCCACCAATACCTGCAGCCTTTGCTTTTCTATCTGTCATAATTCCCTTGGATGTAGAGACGATTGCAACACCAAGACCATTCATTACTTCTGGAATACTTTGACTTGCTTTGTAGACGCGTAAACCTGGCTTACTTACCCTTTCAATTTTTTCAATAACAGGTCTACCAGCATAATATTTCAATTCAATATTTAATACTGGCTTGCCTTGAACTTCGTGTTCAACAAAATTTTCAATGTAGCCTTCATCTTTTAAAACACTTGCGATAGCTTTTTTTAATTTAGATGCAGGCATGGTAATAGATACTTTATTCGTACCTTGACCATTCCTAATTCTGGTTAGCATATCGGCAACTGGATCGCTCATACTCATATTATTTTTCTCCTATTACCAACTTGCTTTAATAACACCAGGCACTTCGCCTCGCATCATTAAATCTCTTAATTTACTCCGGCCAATTCCGAACTTACTATAAACCCCTCTCGGACGACCGGTTAGAGAACAACGATTTCTCAATCTAACTGGACTTGAATTACGGGGTAAACTTTGTAATTTTTTTCTTGCTTCTTGTTTTTGTTCTGAAGATGAGTTGCTATCAGAAATAATTTCATTTAAAGCATCGCGTTTGACTTTAAATTTCTCAACCATATTGCGTCGTTTTAATTCTCGCTCCGTCATACACACTTTAGCCATAGTCTAAACCTAGTTTCTAAAAGGAAAACTAAACGCAGATAACAATGCTTTTGCTTCTTCGTCAGTTTTTGCTGTCGTTGTAATTGTGATATTCATCCCTCTTAATGCATCGATTTTGTCGTATTCAATTTCAGGAAAAATAATCTGCTCTTTAACACCCATGTTGTAATTTCCACGACCATCAAATGATCTAGAAGAAATACCTCTAAAGTCTCTAATTCTCGGAATAGCAATTGAGACAAGTCGATCTAAGAATTCATACATGCGATCTCTACGAAGAGTCACTTTGCAACCTACTGGATAATCGTCACGAATCTTAAAAGCTGCCACTGATTTTTTAGCCTTTGTAACGATAGCTTTTTGACCGGCAATTTTTTCCATATCACCTACCGCATGCTCCATGATCTTTTTATCAGCTACTGCTTCACCGACACCCATATTCAGAATAATTTTTTCAATTCTAGGTACTTGCATTGGTGAGGTATAACCAAATTGTTCAGTCATTTTTTTAATAACTTCTGTTCTATAAAATTCTTTTAATCGAGCCATTTCTTTTCCTATGCGTCAACTGCTTCATTGTTTGATTTGAAAATACGGATTTTCTTACCATCATCTAATTTTTTAATTCCAACTCTGTCAGCTTTTTGAGTCAAGTTGTTAAGTAAAGCAACATTTGAAATATTAAGTGGCATTTCTTTGTTAATGATTCCACCTTGAATATTTTTTGCAGGATTTGGTCTGGTATGTTTTTTAACCATATTCAATCCTTCAACCAAAACATAGCCTGTTTTAAGTACACTTAAAACAATGCCTTGTTTACCTTTCTCTTTACCTGTGTTAAGAATGACTTTGTCGCCTTTACGAATTTTATTCATCCGTATACTCCTATAAAACTTCTGGGGCTAATGAAACGATCTTCATGAAACGTTCTGTTCTCAATTCGCGAGTCACAGGACCGAAAATACGTGTTCCAATTGGTTCAAATTTACTGTTTAAAAGAACGGCTGCATTTGTATCAAATTTAATTAAAGAGCCATCAGGTCTTCTAACCCCCTTTGCTGTTCTCACAACAACGGCGGTGTAAACTTCCCCTTTTTTGACTCTGCCTCTAGGAGCTGCGTCTTTAATACTTACTTTAATAATGTCACCAATACTTGCATAACGCCGTTTTGAGCCACCTAATACCTTAATACACATTACTGAGCGTGCGCCCGTATTGTCAGCAATTTCTAATCTTGACTGCATTTGAATCATGAATTTATCTCCAACTTAATCCGTTATTACTAAAGCCAGCTTTTTAATTTGCCGATATACTACGGTCAGTATTGGGAGGTTTGCTTATAAACTTATAGTTTATGAACCCCGAAAAAGTCTCGCATTATATGCTATTTGGTTCTTATTCTCAACCTCTTACAACTAAATCTGAACTGCCTTTGTAATTATTTTACTAACAACCCATGTTTTAGTTTTTGAAATAGGGCGGTTTTCTGTAATTACGACCAAATCACCTTCCTTACTTTCATTTTTCTCATCATGGGCATGAAATTTATTGGACTTAACAATCACTTTGCCAATTAAAGGATGTTTTACTTTTCTTTCAACCATTACAGTAACTGTCTTATCCATCTTGTCACTTACAACTCTGCCCGTAAGGGTTCTAACAACTTTTTTTGTATCAGTCATATTTAAGCCTGTTTAACTTTCTCGCCAAGAACTGTTTTGACTCTTGCGATATCACGTTTAATTTTCGCAATCTGATCAACTTTATTTAATTGTTGAGTTGCTAATTGCATTTTCAACGAGAACTGAGCTCTTCTTAACTCTAATAACTCGGTACCTAATTCTTCGGTTGTCTTTTTTCTTAATTCAACTGTTTTCATATTAGCCTCCAATATAACGCGTAATAAAGGTTGTCTCAATTGGAAGCTTGGCTGCTGCTAATTTAAATGCTTCTCTCGCTAATGCTTCAGTTACCCCATCCATTTCATACAACATTTTTCCAGGCTGAATTTGAGCTACATAGAATTCAGTACTACCTTTGCCGTTACCCATACGAACTTCAGCAGGTTTTTTTGAAATTGGTTGGTCTGGAAATATACGAATCCATACGCGACCACCACGTTTAATGTGACGTGTCATTACTCTTCGAGCAGCTTCTATCTGACGCGCTGTTAGACGACCTCGTCCGATAGCTTTAAGCCCGAAATCACCAAAACTTACTTTATTTCCTGTCGTTGCAATGCCTTTATTTCGGCCTTTTTGCATCTTACGAAATTTTTGTCTAGCCGGTTGTAACATCTTTAGCCCTCGACTTTCTCACTTTTTTTTCTGGTTCTTTTGCCGTTGTTTCTTCTTTTTTAACTCTTGGTTTTCTTGATTTTTTTTCTTCTGAAGTTTTTTCAATTGCTGGATTTACAGCATCTAATGACTGTGAAGTTTCTTTTGTATTGTCTACGAATAATTCACCTTTAAAGACCCACACTTTTATACCAATAATTCCATAAGTTGTCTTTGCTTCGGCCACACCGTAATCTATATCAGCTCTTAATGTATGAAGAGGCACTCTGCCTTCTCTATACCATTCTGTTCTTGCAATCTCAATACCATTCAATCGGCCAGCGCTCATAATTTTAATACCTTGAGCACCTAGTCTCATTGCGTTCTGCATTGCTCTTTTCATAGCGCGTCTAAACATCACACGTTTTTCTAATTGTTGCGCAATACTTTGTGCAATTAATGTTGCATCGATCTCTGGTTTACGCACTTCTTCAATATTTAAATGAACTGGAACACCCATAAGCGCTTGCAAACTTGATCTTAATGTTTCAATATCTTCACCTTTTTTCCCAATTACAATCCCAGGCCTTGCTGAGTAGATTGTAATCTTTGCATTTTTAGCTGGGCGCTCAATAAGAATTTTACTTACCGCAGCATTTGCTAATTTTTTATTTAAAAACTCTCTGACCTTAATGTCGTTGTTCAACAGTGCAGGGAAATTTTTACTATTAGCATACCAACGTGATGTCCAATTTTTTTGAACACTTAAGCGGAAACCAATTGGATGAATTTTTTGACCCATATTTTTTCTCTTTAGTTACCGACTATCACTTTAATGTGACAAGTTGGTTTTGTAATTTTCCCTGCGCGGCCTTTAGCACGAGCACGGATACGTTTTAAAATAATGCCTTTATCTACATAAATTGTTTTAATAAACAATTCATCTATATCAGCCCCGTTATTGTGTTCAGCATTTGCAATTGCAGATTCCACTACTCGCTTAATAATTTCTGCGCCCTTTTTTGGGCTGAAATTAAGAATATTGAGCGCGTAATCTACTTTTTTTCCTCTCACTAAATCAGCAACTAATCTTACTTTTTGAGGTGATAAACGAACACCTTTAAGAATAGCTGAAACTTCAGTAGCCATTTTTACACCTTAACCTTTCTGTCAGCAGAGTGGCCTTTAAAGGTTCTTGTTAATGCAAATTCACCTAATTTATGCCCAATCATATTTTCTGTAATTAATACAGGTACATGTTGTTTACCATTGTGAATTGCAATGGTAAGACCAATAAAATTAGGAAGGATCGTTGACCTTCTCGACCAAGTTTTAATTGGCTTACGATCACGATTACTAGAGGCAACCTCAACCTTCTTAGCCAAATGTATATCAATGAATGGTCCTTTTTTAATTGAACGTGCCATATCTATTACCTCTTATTCGCTGGACGACGACTGACGCGCATATTATCAGTACGTTTATTTGTTCTTGTTCGATAACCTTTAGTTGGTGTCCCCCAAGGGCTTACTGGATGCATACCGGCCGCAGTTTTTCCTTCACCACCACCATGAGGGTGATCGACAGGGTACATAACTACTCCCCGTACAGTCGGTCTAACGCCTCTCCATCTCATAGCACCTGCTTTACCAATAGATCTTAGAGAATGCTCTTCGTTACCTACTTCGCCTAAAGTTGCCTTGCAATCTACATGCACTTTTCTTACTTCGCCTGAGCGAAGTCTCAACTGAGCATATGTACCTTCTCTTGCTAAAAGTTGCACAGAAGTCCCTGCAGAGCGCGCTAATTGTGCACCTTTACCCGGTTGCAATTCGATACAATGAATTGTGCTACCAACAGGAATATTTCTTAATGGCATTGTATTACCAATTTTAACTGGTGCTTCAGAGCCGCTAATTAGTTCGTTACCCACAGCGATACCCTTAGGGGCGATAATGTAACTTCTTTCACCATCTGCATATAAAAGAAGTGCTATATTTGCAGTTCTATTTGGATCGTATTCGAGATGTTCTACTTTTGCCGGAATACCATCTTTATTTCTTTTGAAATCAATCATTCGGTAATGTTGCTTATGACCGCCGCCATGATGACGGATTGTAATAACGCCACGGCTATTTCTTCCAGCATGCTTATTCTTTTTTTCAATTAAAGGTGCGAAAGGTTTGCCTTTGTGAAGGTCTGGATTAACAACCTTAACAACTGCACGTCTTCCTGGGGAGGTTGGTTTTACTTTAACTAAAGCCATTTTTTATCCTTATTCACCGCTCGTAAAATTGATCTCTTGGCCTGGTTTAAGGCTTACATAAGCCTTCTTCCAATCATTTCTTTTACCAAATGAACGGCCTGCTCTTTTTACTTTGCCACCTACATTGAGTAATGTCACAGCCTTTACTTCAACTTTAAACATTAATTCAACAGCAGCTTTAATTTCTGATTTAGTCGCATCAGTTCTTACTTTAAAAGCCACTTGATTATGCTTGTCAGCAACAAATGTTGCTTTCTCAGTAATTTGTGGCGCTAAAATAACTTGAATAATACGATCTTGTGTATGGACTATTTGGCTCATGCTAGCATCTCCTCAAGTTTTTTAAGAGCACCAGCCGTGGCTAAAACATTTGGAAACTGAACTAAGCTAACTGGGTCAGCATATTGGGCTTCAACAACCATCACGTCAGTTAAATTTCTTGATGATAAATATAGGTTTTCATCAAATACGTCTGTTAAAACTAAAACGCCTTGTGTATAACCCATACCTTTAATTTTTTCGATAAGTTGTTTTGTTTTTGGTGTCTCAATTTTAAATTCCTCAACAATGCTTAACCTATCTTGTCTAACTAATTCAGACAAAATAGATCTCATACCTGAGCGATATGCTTTTCGATTCATTTTATGAGAGAAATTTTCATCAGGTGAATTTGGGAACGTTCTGCCGCCTCCACGCCATATAGGGCTTGATGTCATACCAGAACGCGCATTCCCTGTACCTTTTTGTGCGTAGGGCTTGCGGGTACTGTGTTTTACAGTGCCTCTTGTTTTTTGTGAGCGGGTTGCAACACGCGCATTAGCCATGTAAGCCACAACCAATTGATGCACAAGCGCTTCATTAAATTCACGGCCAAAAGTTGCATCAGAAACTGTCACACTTTTCTTAGCAGCTTTGCCATCTTTATCGAGTAATTTTAATTCCATTATTTGCTCACTTTCACAGCTGCGCGAACTAGAACGTCGCCGCCTTTGGAGCCTGGAACTGCTCCTTTAATGAGTATTAGATTTTTTGTAGCATCAACACGAACAATTTCTAAATTCTGTGTTGTGATTTTTACAGCACCTAAATGACCTGACATACGTTTACCTGGGAAAACGCGGCCTGGATCTTGCGCCATACCAATCGAACCTGGAACATTATGCGATCTTGAGTTACCGTGTGATGCTCGGTTTGAGCGGAAATGATATCTTTTAATAACGCCGGCATACCCTTTACCAATTGAAGTGCCTGTCACATCAACAAGCTGTCCTTCTTTGAAGTTTTCTACTGTGATATTTGTGCCTAAAGTGAAATTCGCTACATCTTCTTCTTTAATTGCAGTTTCGTGTAATCCAGTACCTGCTGTTACACCTGCTTTAGCGTAATGTCCTGTAAGTGCTTTATCAAGCTTGGTAGCTTTTGTCGCACCATAGGCTAATTGGAGGCTAGTATAGCCATCCGAAGCGATTGTTTTGATCTGTGTCACGCGGTTAGGTAAGACTTCAAGAACCGTTACAGGAATGCTAGTGCCATCCTCTGTAAATACCCTTGTCATGCCAACTTTGCGACCAATAAGCGCTAAGCTCATGATCGTATCCTTAAATTATTATTATTAAACGAAACCGATTACAATTGACCAGTTTCTTCAAAGAGCGCGAAATTATACCTAACGCTTTAAACTTTTACAACTTAATTTCTACATCAACCCCAGAAGCTAGATCCAGCTTCATTAAAGCATCCACTGTTTTATCTGTAGGATCTAAAATATCCATCAATCTTTGATGAGTCCTTATTTCGAACTGATCGCGCGATGTCTTATTAACATGAGGTGATCTCAAAATATCGAATCTTTCTATTCGAGTAGGCAGTGGAACAGGTCCTTTAACAACGGCTCCTGTTCTTTTTGCTGTTTCAACGATTTCTTGAGCTGATTGATCAATTAAGCGATAATCGAATGCTTTCAACCGAATACGAATTTTCTGACTTTGCATTTTTAACTACCTTTCCAAAGAGCGAATACCTTGCGGTATTATTTTTTAAAAAAAACTATTCAAGAACCTTAGCCACAACACCAGCACCAACTGTTCGGCCGCCCTCACGAATCGCAAAACGTAAGCCTTCTTCCATCGCGATTGGTGCAATGAGTGTCACTGTGATTGATACGTTATCACCTGGCATCACCATTTCTGTTCCTGCTGGTAACTCAACAGCACCTGTAACGTCTGTTGTTCTGAAGTAAAACTGTGGGCGGTAACCATTGAAGAATGGTGTATGACGACCACCTTCGTCTTTACCAAGTACATAGATCTCTGCAGTGAATTTTGTATGTGGTGTGATTGAACCTGCTTTAGCTAATACTTGACCACGTTCAACTTCTTCACGTTTTGTACCACGTAACAATACACCTACGTTGTCGCCTGCTTGACCTTGGTCAAGTAACTTACGGAACATCTCAACGCCTGTACATGTTGTTTTAAGTGTAGGTTTGATGCCTACGATTTCAATTTCATCACCCACTTTAACAATACCGCGCTCAATACGACCTGTCACCACAGTACCACGACCTGAGATTGAGAATACGTCTTCAACTGGCATTAAGAATGCGCCATCGATTGCACGTTCTGGCATTGGTATATAAGAATCAAGTGCTTCAGCTAATTTAAAGATTGATGGCTCACCAATTTCAGATTGGTCACCTTCGAGTGCTAATTTTGCAGAGCCTATTACGATCGGTGTTTTGTCGCCCGGGAAATCATATTTTTTTAAAAGATCGCGTACTTCCATTTCAACGAGCTCTAATAATTCTTTGTCATCTACCATGTCTGCTTTATTTAAGAAGACCACGATATAAGGTACGCCCACTTGGCGAGCTAAAAGGATATGTTCACGTGTTTGAGGCATTGGGCCGTCAGCTGCTGAACATACAAGAATTGCGCCGTCCATCTGCGCGGCACCTGTAATCATATTTTTAACAT
>SYKG01000058.1 GCA_005797835.1 Methylotenera sp. | reverse complement strand
CGTTATAAATTAGAAAATTTAAATATCGATGCCATTACCCTTTTAGAAAGTATCGCTAAGAAAAAGGGATTCCCTCTTAAAAATCGTGTTGCAGATCTTCAAAGAGCCGCCTCAACCTTGCTTAATGATTACCGACAAGGTTTGTTAGGGCGCATGAGTCTAGAGTCACCCGCATCAAGAATGCTGATGGTGAGTCGCCAAACGACAGGGGATGAGGAAGTTGAGCCTAAAAATATTAAGGTATAATATCCTTGTTAATTCCAGATAAATTTTAGTCTCCATAAGCTTTTAAAAAAACTTATTGTGATCTTTAATGTCATAACGCAATTCGTTAATACAGTTAGGTAATTAAAAAAGTGTTTAGTAAGCGCCAGATAACCTTGATATCTAATCCCGCTTGTCTTAAATCAGCCGAAGGTCTAGAAGAAGACGATTTCTTCTATTATGATAAAGACGGGTTTGAACTCAATCAAGCAGAAAGAAAGTTTTATGCTGCTATGAAATATCCTATCGACCATGCAATTCTAAATCATCATTGTTGGCAGGAGCCTTTGTTTGTCCTAGAGAATAAATCCACCAACCTCATTTTAGATCATAGTATGTTCCTATGCAGATGCAACTACGAACATGAGGCAGAAGAACAACTAAAAAAATTAAAGTCATCCCTTCCATTAGCAGACTTCCTTTTAAAAACGCGGCGCAAATGGGGGTTTGATTTTTCCTTAGATGCTGTCTCAGAGGATAAAACTGCCTACGAGGTGCTGCATGTAGAATATGATAATTATGACTATGAAACTTTTAACCATCAGATGTTAAATTTTGAAACAATCCTAGTCGAAACCGATTGGCAGGACGCCGCTGATAAGATATGGAAAAATCGGAGCGACTGGCAAAGCCTCAAAGGATTTGAACAGAACGACTGGAAATCAAAATTTCTTATGGGATGGAGCAAAGCAGAGTTTACAGAAAAAACGATATAAATTAGTGTACGGCTATTCCTATGAATAAATTACTATTAATACTTGTTCTCATATGTAATTTTAACAGTGTGACTGCTCGAGAGTCAGCAATGGATGTATCAAAAAAAAATGAGACACTTAAAATGTCTAACTCTAAAGTATGTTATGCACCCGTGGTCACGTCTAACGATAAAACAAAAAACTCAGCTTCCTTCAAGTCTTTTAAAGCATGCTTAGATGCAGGCGGAAAGTTACCTGCAAGGTAATTCATAAAAATTTATGTAATATTCACTCCGCAAAAAAACGCGAATGAATATGGCTTCTTAATATACGCAATCCTATAAAAAAAGTTGTCGTTCTATTATTTTTCTTTTTTAAGAAACCTCATCAACAATCTAATCCCTTTCATAAGCAGAAAAATGATAAGACCTACATTGATGATGTAAAAAATGACAATGGATATATCGATCAAATTAATCTTTGTAATCCAATCTAAGAAGTCTGATGTGA
The DNA here is from genome assembly GCA_005797835.1 of Methylotenera sp. Classification (GTDB taxonomy): domain Bacteria; phylum Pseudomonadota; class Gammaproteobacteria; order Burkholderiales; family Methylophilaceae; genus Methylopumilus. The sequence goes on along the minus strand of SYKG01000058.1, from coordinate 5,835 downwards.
CTTGAACAAAAAAATTATACATATCGTTTTTCAATGGAGATAAATTTTTATTGAACTCAAACTAATAAAAGAATTATGCATGTAAATGGAAAACCTTATTCATGATTTTCCATTGACCATCAACCTTTAAGAGATTGAAAAAATCGGTAAAACGGTGCCCCGTCCAGTTGTCTGATTCCAGCCTGACATTCGCAACTGTACCAACGATATCAATATGTGTGATTCTAGACTGTATATCCTTCGCAGGTCCATTCTTATCATTCCAATCATATAAACCTTGAATCGGTCCAAAAAATGGATCTGGCCCAACGTAACCAAAGATAGTTGCATCATTGTGAAAGGCATGGCTCATCTCGGCACCCTTGCCAGTGCGGGCGCCATCTATATAATGCTGGATAACTTTGGTGACAGCCGCATATTCGCTGATATCATCTGCTCTAATTATCATATCTACCTCCGCAAATTGGTTAACCTATGAATGAATATATTACAACTTATTGAAGATACTATCCAAAAAAAGGATTAAATAATCTTTCAATGAATAATGATTTTTTATACTCTCAAAATAGAGTTAAAATAAAACGATTCAAAAAACTGATTGATTAAATACTCATTACATGAAGAATTTTAAAAATAATATTTTTTACTTTTTTCTAATTTGCTTAGTGTCCTGCGTAAGTCCACAATCAAGACGTCCAGATATAACCAGTCAGGAATCAGCTGAAGAAGCAAAAAAGCAAAAAGAATTTGTCATTGAAAGATATATTCAAGACTCAGCAAAGATTACCAATATTGCTGCAAGAATTAGGTTAGCAGGGACTCAAATATGTGAGTCTCAGACATCACTCATGTTAGGACTAAAGTATTGGAATATCCACGAGTTCCGCCCTGAGGATGAGAGTATTGCAAGAAATAAGTATCAACTTGGAGCTGGTCTTAAAGTACTTAATGTTGCAACAGACTCACCCGCTGAAAAAGCTGGCTTCAGAATTGGTGACGAACTCTTAGCGATTAATGACCTAATCATTGCTGGGGGTAAGAATGCAAAAAAAGATTTCGCCAAACAATTAGAGGAAATAAAGAAAACCTCAAAACCACTCACCATAAAAATTTGGAGAGAGGGTGAAGAAAAACTGTTATCAGTCACACCTGTAAAAGCTTGTAAATCTGATATTGAGCTTATTTTTGATAATGCAATTAACGCTTATGCAGATGGGACGAATATTTATATTGCCTCAGGCATGATGAACTTCATCGAAAATGAAGAGGAAATTGCTTTAGTAATAAGTCATGAGCTGGCCCACAATGTAATGAATCATATCGATGCAAAAAAAACCAATGCGGGTGTTGGAATGGCAATAGGATTATTGCTTGACATAGGTGCTGCTGTTGCAGGTGTCAATACGCGAGGTGGATTCTCAGATGTTGGGGGAAAATTAGGTGCAGAAGCATTCTCAGTTGATTTTGAAAATGAAGCAGACTACGTAGGACTTTATTTTATGGCAAGTGCAAATTATAAAATAGATAACGTCGCATTATTTTGGAGAAGGATGGCTCAGGAAAATCCCAATGCTATTACGTTAAGTTCAACACATCCTTCAACATCAGAACGGTTTGTGAGTATTGAAAAAACAATTAAAGAAATTAAACAAAAACAAATCAATAATAAACCTCTAAAACCTGAAATGAAAATAAAAGCCAACAATAAAGTCGAAGATAAAACACTCGCTACTTCGCAAGCAAAATCAAATACTTTGGCATCCTCTTATGAGAAGCAAACTTTAGAGTGTAAGAGTGGCACACTGAGCGCATGTTCGACTATTTTAGTCGATGCATCTAAAGATAATTCAAGTATTCCCCGCGATACTCTTGATACTGCAATTAAGGTATTTAAAGAATCAAACAAATTAAGCGACCAAGATAAACTCACCTTTTATGATTATTCGACGAGTAAAATCTCAAAACCCGAAAAAGATATTGCTGAAAGATTTCTCAAGGAGTTACTTGAAAAAGATCATCCAGGGGCAAAATTAAGAGAGGGTGAAGATAAACTTGCAAATCCATTTATAGTATTTCAAAAAGAGAAAAAAAATAATTATTGTAATGAGATGATAAAACTTGATAGTACAAACTTTACCGAGGATGAAAAAAACAGATTATCTAAATTATTAGGTAAGTGTAAAAATTGATATCAAAAACTATTCTAGTGAGATGCTCTCATCAGTCATATATGTTGATGAATAATGAATGTTGTATATTTGAGTTATATAAAATTTTATAAACACTTTATACATGAAGCTTATGCAATCTTTATTACTTTTTTTTCGATGCTTGATATTGTCTTTATTATTACTGGGGACTTTATCTTTGGCAGATACTTCGGTATCAGGCAATCGTTATAGTCGTAAACCAGCGAGTTCCCACGGCATTGGGAAACAATATATGGGTCGCGAGATTGCAGGTGTGATGGGCTGGCATGGTGCAGCTTGGCTTGAACGTCAAGAACGCAACACAGAGGAACGTACGGACCTTTTATTGGCTACCTTAAAACTGCAGCCAGGAATGGTGGTAGCAGACATTGGCGCTGGAACAGGATACTTGGCAAGACAAATAGCTCCGGTAGTAATACCAGGCGGAAAAATTTGGGCAGTTGATATACAACCAGAGATGGTGCGCCTTTTGCAAGAAAATATAAAACGTAGTGGGCTTTTGCACATCGAAACACAATTGAGTTCAGTCGACGACGTAAAATTACCGCCAAGATCCATAGACCTTGCAATCATGATGGATGTGTATCACGAATTATCACACCCTTACGAGTTTATGACTTCTGTCATGAAAGCATTAAAACCAAAAGGACGCATTGTTTTTGTAGAATTCAAGGCCGAAGAGCCTACTGTGCCCATCATACCGCTACATAAAATGAGTGAACTTCAAATCACGCGTGAGGCGTCTATCTTTAATCTTGATAAAGAGGCCACTATAGCTTCACTCCCCTGGCAACACGTGATCATATTTAGAAAACGTGATTAGATCGGGTTAAAGTTGTTTTTAAAAGACGCAAAGTAAAAAAATAAAAATGAAAAAACTACTTTTATTTTTCTTTTTAATTTTTATAACTTTATCTGTGAATGCACATTGGCTTTTATTGAATGAAGATGATGAGGTTAGCATATATATAGAAACCAACTCTATAAAGAGAACAGATAATGTTGTCACATATTGGAAATTATTTGATTATTCAGTTGAGCAATCATTTAACAATATAAATTATTTTTCATCCAAGGAAAAATATGAAACAAATTGTAATACTGAAGAAGGTGCATCGCTTTTAATAAGTTTTACTTCTGCAAAAATGGGAAAAGGAAAATCTGTTTATAGCTATAAGGCTGAACAAAAAAACTTTATGCCCAGCATACCGGACACAATCGGATATACCATCTACAAATTTGTTTGCAAAAGAAAATAAACCCTTTAAGAAGCTCTTTAACTAACCTCTCGTTGAGTGGATACTTACGCTCTTTTATGTTGGGTCAATTAAGTTATCGTTTACAACGACTTCTATCTTATTAGAAAATGCGTCCCAAGCTTTGACAAATTCTCTGTCATCTTCTTCATCAGTGAATTCAATTTCATTATCGTCTTCATCTAATTCGTCACCGAACATCTTGCCTTGCATTTCACTTAAACAAATATCAATAACCTTAGATTCTCTATCAGTTAATTCAATGAAATATCTTTTTTTTATTTTATTGTTACCCTTATCTAAAGGTTTCGTGTCATCTTTTATTTCATTCTTAAACATTTCGCCATATGCTTCGAAAGCATTGTCATATTCTGTTGAAGAAAATGGGATATCATTTTCATCTTCATCGTCTCCATAATCAGAGAATTCCCTCATTTCAAAGAGGCACTCATCAATGATATTAGATTCTGAATCAGTTAATTCAATCATGTATCTCTTCTTTTTTTGTGTTACCAATAATTCACTAATTTTCATTCTCTAATATCCTAAACAAATCCAAGACTATCTAATTAGTTTTTCTCTCTCTGAGGATAAACCTTCTACTTTTTCAAACTTTCTTTTTATAACTACGATAAAGTATCAATTCTTACAGCTTAATCCTAATTGATTGATCGTAAATCCTAAACTTACATGCGTTGAGACTTTTTGAAGATTACCATTTAACGCCATGTCTTTTCTCCAAGCATCAATAATATTATTATTGGCGACTTTTCCATCAGGACAATAAAAACCTGATGATGCAAGGGTATCAATCGTACTAATCAATAGAAGCTCACACTCATCATCCTTATTTACATTACAAGATTTTGCTTTAGCTAAATCAGCATATGAATTCATACTAAAGAAAATCACAAATACTGTTAAAAGAATTTTCATTTTTTATCACTTCGAAAATTAACCGTATATTTCTCTAACTTATTGTTTTTAATGAATTATATATTCATCTAACTCATTGTTTTATATATCATTTATAAGACTGACTTACTAGTTATAGTTTGCTCTATCTTATGCAAAGAGTATAGTTATTTTAGTTATGAGATATCTGGCTTTTATCGGCTTACAAATTTGTTTGTAAAAAAATAAAGTTATGAAAAAAAAACTACTATTCTTAATATTGATTCTTTTCTCCACTTGTTTAGTTGCGGATGGAAAGATGCACAAAGATGACAAAGGTAGATGGGTCAATTCTAAAGGTGGAAACATCTATGGTGATTCACGATTTAATTTAGATGCTGATCCTAGATATAATCTAAATGCTGATCCAAGATACAATTTAGATGCAGATCCAAAGTTTAATTTAGATGCAGACCCAAGATTTAATTTTGATGCAGATCCAAGATTTAGTATTGATGGTGATAAGAGATATCAAAAATGAAAAAACTAATTCTTTTATTTTTATTTCTGACTTGGAATCTACTCATGTCTCCGTCTTATTCAGAGAATAAAAATACGTTTACTATGCTTAGTTTTGAAGATGCTAGTTGTGCTTCGTGGATTCAATCAGCAAAAGACCCTAAGATTCGTCAAGTTTATATTCATTGGTTTAGAGGTTTTATTTCTGGATATAATTACGGTGATGAAAAATATTCTGTAAATTCAGTAACAAATGATGCGGCAATTGTACTTCATATAGATAAGTTTTGTAGAGAAACTCCATTACTACCATTTACTTCTGCATCTGTTCCATTTGTTAAAGAATTGAGAACAAAAAATTAAATGAGAATTTTCTTTTTTTTATAACTCCAAAAGTTGATATACCTTACTTACTACCTTTCTTTTCTTAACTTCTTTTAAGGTGGGCAAATGAACCCAATGTCCTGGTATGTAATTTCTTTCTCTTTTTCTTGATTTAAAGAAGTTATTAAAACTCAATGTATTTAAATAAGATGGTGTTTCCCACCACCAATGATCCACAACACAGATATCGCCGTGAGGGAATCGTTGGTGTCTTTGATAAAAATAAAGAATCAGGTTTAAGACATATTCACGGGTCACAAAGGAATAATAATGAGTCCCATGAGGGCCAAACTTCTGTGGTAAAGCAAAATCTACAATGCCTTTGGCAACATTTATGACTTTTGCTTCTTTAAAATCTTCTGGAATATTGGCATAGAAAGTCCAATTCCCAACTTTCCATTCCGTTTGATTGCGACTTTTGTCGCGTTTTGTAATAGACATACTCTTCTCCTTTTTTAGCCACTTTGACAATTGTCTGGGTGTGGCAAGTTGAGGTTAAATCCACCCTTTTTAAAAATTATTCTGGTATGCCTAATTCCTTGATTTCTGAATCAGGCATTGGTAAAACTCCT
>SYKG01000057.1 GCA_005797835.1 Methylotenera sp. | reverse complement strand
TTTTCTTCAGGAAGAACTGTAAGAGCTGCTATGAATGAAATCTTTGACTATGGAAGACCTGCAAAAATTACACTTGCGGTTTTAATTGATAGAAACGAACAGGAACTTCCTATTACACCTCAGATTTATATTGAAAAAATTAGTCTTGCAAAAGATCAACATTTAGAGCTTGGATTAGATGAAAATAAAAAATTTATCTTCCGGTTACAGAAAATTCATGTTTAATCCACAGCTGAATAATAAGGGAAATTTAAATCACCTTCTATCTATTGAAGGTTTATCTAAAGAAAAAATTATCCAGATACTAGATACTGCAGAATCATTTTTAAAGATAGGTGAGAGGGATGTAAAAAAAGTTCCTATATTAAGAGGCAAAACAGTATGTAATGTTTTCTTTGAAAATAGCACAAGAACTAGAACTACTTTCGAAATTGCTGCCAAAAGACTTTCTGCTGATGTCATTAATCTGAATGTTGCTTCTTCGTCCCAATCTAAAGGTGAAACTATTTTAGATACAATTAATAATCTGATTGCCATGAATGCAGATATTTTTATTGTAAGACATTCGTCATCTGGCGCTGCTCATTTTATTTCCTCTCATGTAAAATCAAATATCCATATTATTAATGCAGGAGATGGAAATCACTCTCACCCTACTCAAGGATTGTTAGATGCTTTTACTATAAGAAAATATAAAACTAACTTTAATAAGTTGAAAGTAGCTATTGTGGGAGACATCCTTCATTCAAGAGTTGCACGATCTAATATTCACGCACTAAACATACTTGGTGTCCCTGAAATTAGAGTGATTGCGCCTAAAACATTACTTCCCCATGAAATTGAAAAATTAGGGGTACATGTATTTCATGATATCGACAAAGGACTAAAAGATGTAGATGTCGTTATGATGCTTAGGATTCAAAATGAAAGAATGGATGGTGTCATGCTCCCTTCCAGGGAAGAATACTTTAAAACTTATGGATTAAATCAGACACGTTTAGATTTAGCAAATAAGGGTGCAATAGTCATGCACCCAGGCCCAATGAATAGAGGTGTAGAAATTGATTCAAAGGTAGCTGATAGTGAGCAATCGGTTATTCTCCCTCAAGTAACTTTTGGGATTGCAGTAAGAATGGCTGTAATGGCAATTTTGGCGGGGCAACATTAGTGAGTATTTTAATTAAAAATGGTCGAGTGATTGACCCACAAAATAATATTGATGCAAAACTTGATATTTTGGTTGTAGATGGAAAAATTACAGAACTAGATAAAAATTTAGACGCAAAAAAAGCAACCCAGACTATTGATGCCTCAAAAAAATTTGTCATACCAGGCATTATCGATCTGCAATTAAATTTAAGGGAGCCAGGTAACCAATATAAGGCAACATTAGAAAGCGAAATGAAAGCAGCAAATGCAGGTGGAGTTACCGGCATGGTATGCCCCCCAGATACAACACCTATTTTAGATGAGCCAGGCCTTATAAAAATGCTTAAGAACAAATCTGAAGCACTTAAGCTTGCTAATGTATACCCTCTTGGGGCCCTCACTCAGCAATTAGATGGAAAATTATTATCTGAAATAAATGATTTATATGAATCAGGATGTATTGGATTTTCTCAAGCAGAAAAACCTATTCAAGATACGGAAGTTTTATATAGATCATTTCAATATCTATCCACTTTCAATCTAAAAGCATTTTTAAGGGCAGAAGATCCCTATTTATCACAAAAAGGTATTATAAATGCAGGCGAAATTTCAACTAGATATGGATTAAATGGTATTCAAAGCATCAGTGAGACTATTGCTATAGATAGAATATTAGAAGTAGCAAATTTAACTAAAACTAAAGTTCATTTAAATAAAATATCAACGGCTGAGGGATTAGATTTAATAAAAATAGCCAAAAAAAATGGCATCGATATAACTTGTGATGTTTCTATCCACCAAATTTTTCTCACAGATAATGATATAGGATTCTTTAACACAAACTGTTTTTTAAAACCCCCCTTAAGGAAAGAATCCGATCGAATTAAGATTATTGAGTCAATTATTGATGGCACAATTGATGCAATATGCTCAGATCACTCTCCGGTAAATGAAGATAATAAATTAAAACCTTTCGCTGAGTCTGAATATGGAGCATCAAGTGTAGAGCTACTCATGCCCCTTATATTTAAGCTATCAGAGGAATATAAAATAGAACTAAGCTTACTAATTAACAAAATAACTCAGCAACCCTCAAAGATTTTAGAAATAAATAAGGGAAATCTCTCAATAAATTCGGATGCAGATATTTGCATATTCGATCCTGAATATTCATGGGAGGTAAATTCAAAAACTTTAGTCAGCGAAGGTAAAAATACGCCATTTTTTAACCAAAATTTAACAGGAAAAGTATCAAGCACTATTTTTAAAGGTAATATCGTTTTTAATGGGCGATAGTAATTTAAAAAAAACAAATAAAAACGAAAAATTTATCGTTAAAAAAATTTTGAAAATAATTGTAATAAAACTTGACTAGGTTTAAAAACAAGTCCATATTTACACTTGCAATTGCAGTAAAAAAAATTTTTTTTATTTCTTGGAGTCTTTTTAAATGATTAAAAAATTAATTTCAGCAATTCTTGGTTCTTCAAAACCAGTAGAAACTAATAGTTCACTTCCAGCAACAATTTCAAAACCTTCAGCATCAGTTAGCGCTAAGAAAAAACCAGCAAAAAGAAAACCAGCAGCTAAGAAAAGACCAGCAGCTAAGAAAAGACCAGCAGCTAAGAAAAGACCAGCAGCTAAGAAAAGACCAGCAGCTAAGAAAAGACCAGCAGCTAAAAGAAAACCAGCAGCTAAGAAAAGACCAGCAGCTAAGAAAAGACCAGCAGCTAAAAGAAAACCAGCAGCTAAGAAGAAATAAATATTACGGGACTCTAAGTCCCGTTTTTATTAGCAAGTTCTTTGTTGCTAAACATGTTAAAACCAAGCAAACTTCAATTTGCTTGGTTTTTTTATTTAAATGATGTCTATAATCTCTAAAAATATTTTTGAAATTCATCAAAGTATTCAAGAAGCTTCTTCTATAAATAGTTCTCATGAAAAGATTACTTTGGTTGCTGTCAGTAAAGGCCAGCCTTTTAATAAAATTATTGAAGCATTTGATATTGGCATTTTAAATTTTGGAGAAAATTACCTTCAAGAAGCTCTCGATAAAAAAATACAGTTACAAAAATTTCCAATTCAATGGCATTTTCTAGGTCCTATTCAAAGCAATAAATGTAAACTTATCACAGAGAATTTTGATTGGGTACATAGCATAGACAGAATAAAAGTTATGAGGCTTCTTAATGACTTTAGGCCCTCAAATCTAACTCCCCTGAATATCTGTATCCAAATTAATACAAGCAGCGAAGATACCAAGAGCGGTATTCCAATCAAAAATGCAAATTATGATCTAGCGAGTCTCATTCAAGAACTTAAAGAACTTCCTAGACTTAAACTTAGGGGTATCATGTCGATACCTTCTAATACAGAAAATATCAATCAAGTCATCGATGAACTTAAATCTATGTATACGCTTTATACCGAACTCAAGAATCAAATTAATACTGTCGATACCTTATCTATGGGTATGTCAAATGACTATAAGCTAGCAATCAAATATGGCTCAAATCTTGTTAGAATTGGTACCGCTATTTTTGGGATACGAGCAATAAAAACTAAAGGGGTCGATAAATGAATATTTGTTTTTTAGGGGGCGGAAATATGGCTGTAGCTATGATTAGAGGCCTTTTAAAGAAAGGCTATAGTCCTACACTTATTCGCGTGATTGAATCTGATAATACAAAAAGATTGGATCTTGAAAAGAAATTTAAGATTCTTACAAGATCAGAATTTAAACAAATAAATAAAGATGAAATTATTATACTTGCTGTTAAACCTCAGCAAGCTGAATCTTTACTTAAGTCGATATCTAACGAAATTTCAAAACAAACTATTCTGTCAATTGCTGCAGGCATTCAAATTGAGTCTATTAAGAAATGGACGAATGGATATAAAAATATTGTTCGATCTATGCCTAATATGTGTGCTCAAATACAACTTGGGATTACGGCCCTTTTTACTCAAGAGATATTAGAAATAAAAAATAAAATAGCAGTCGAGGAAATTGCGAGTGCCATTGGCGAATTTATATGGTTAGATAATGAGTCAAAATTGAATGCAGTAACGGCGATTTCAGGAAGTGGCCCGGCTTATGTATTTTATTTCCTCAATGCATTTATTGAATCAGCTATTAAATTAGGCCTATCAAAAATTGAAGCTGAAAAATTATGTAGCAAAACTTTAATTGGATCATCTCTCTTAGCTGAAGATCAATTAAGTGATCTTCAAAATCTTATTGCTTCTGTAGCCTCAAAAGGGGGGACAACAGAAGAAGGTCTAAAGCAACTCGAGCTAAATAAATTAAATGAATCACTTTTAAAAGCAACTCAGGCTGCATATGAAAAATCGGTAAAACTTACTTCAGAATTTAATTAATTAAATGAAAAATAATTTAGTCATTGTAGGCCTATCAGGCGGTGTTGATTCTTCTGTGACCGCCTTACTCTTAAAAAATCAAGGGTATAAAGTCATCGGGCTTTTTATGAAGAATTGGGAAGAAGATGATGATGATGAATATTGTTCAAGTAAACAAGATCTTTTAGATGCAGTTTCTGTTGCCGATAAAATCGGTATTGATATTGAGGTAGTTAATTTCAGTAAAGAATATAAAGAAAAGGTATTTTCTGAATTTATTAACGAAATTAAAAGTGGCAGAACTCCAAATCCAGACATTTTATGTAATTCTGAAATTAAGTTTAATGCATTTTTAAATCATGCAATTTTAATGGGTGCAGATAAAATTGCAACTGGCCATTATGCACAAATTAAAGAAACGGACGGCTTATTTAGTCTCCTTAAAGCAGATGACTCGACTAAGGATCAAAGTTATTTTTTGTATCGGCTCAATCAAAAACAGCTCTCAAAGTCTATGTTTCCATTAGGTAATCTTCTTAAAAAAGATGTAAGGGAGATTGCTAAAAAGGAAGGACTTCATAATAGCAATAAAAAAGATTCGACAGGCATATGTTTTATTGGCGAAAGGCCTTTTGCAGAATTTTTAAATAGATATATAGATAATTCTCCAGGCCCCATTAAAGACGAACATGGGAAAAAATTAGGTGAGCACATAGGTCTCATGTTTTATACACTTGGACAAAGACAAGGCTTAGGTATCGGTGGCTCAAAAACAAGTAACGGTGAGCCTTGGTTTGTTGCTGACAAAAATATTAAAGAAAATACACTTATCGTTGTTCAAGGAAATGGGCACCCTCTTTTATTTAAAGACGGATTAACTGCAAAAAAAATGCATTGGATACATGGTAAATTACCAAAAAAACATTGGGTATATGCTGCTAAAACAAGATACCTTCAGCTTGATGCACCTTGTGAAATTGATGCAATAAATGATGACTCAATTGAGATATTTTTTGGGCAAAAACAATGGGCTATTACGCCTGGGCAATCAGTAGTGGTGTATGAAAGCAATGTATGCTTAGGTGGGGCTATTATTGAAAGCACTATAAATAAGGCTCAGGTAACGTTTTCTGAAAAGATTGCCGCTGCATGATTAATGCATAGAAATGGTATAAATTTAAATATTTTTTTTCAAAATCAATTTCAGGAAATCTTAATTTCACATATCCCAAAGCACATCCGGCTGCTATATCAGCATATGAAAATCTATTCTCTAAATAATATTCTTTACCCTCCATTTCATGATTAAGCCATTGCATACTTAATTGTATTTTGCTCATTTGCTTTTCAATAAAATCAGTGTTTTGTTGCGAGAGAGACTTACGTTGCTCTAATATAATCGTAACCGCGGCATCGCATAATCCATCCGATATAGCTTCCCATCTTTTGACTAATATTCTTTTATCGAAATTGCTGGGTATTAAATAAGGTAACCCGCTTTTATAGTCAATATATTCAGCTATCACGGGTGAATCAAATATAGTGATATCGTTTACAACTAATGTGGGTACTTTAGCTAAAGGATTATGTTCATGAATATTACAATTTTTATCAGCTAGTACAATTTTCTCTAAAGTGACAGGAGCTTTTTTTTCATCAATCAGAATTCTAATCTTTCTGGCATATGGACTATTGTTTGAATAAAAAAGCTTCATTTCTTCCTCAATTTAAAAAAACTTAATTTATTATAATTTGATAAGCTTCTACATTATGCAAAGATCAAAAATAAATAAAAAAACTTTAGCTGAAGCCATTAAAAAAAACGTCAAAATGGCCCTTCAAGAAGATATAGAAAATATTGATTTATCGTCTCAACTTATTGAAGCAAAGTCCTCTGTAAGGGCATATGTTAAATCCAAAGAATTAGCAATAATTGCAGGTATTCCTTGGTTTAACTCTACTTTCTTAATCTTAGATCCAAAGGTCAAAATAAAGTGGCTTGTTAAAGAAGGTGAAATCGTCAAAAAAAATCAGAGGCTTTGTGAGATTTACGGCAAAACAAGACCCATTCTTAGTGGTGAAAGGGTAGCGCTTAATTTCTTACAAACATTATCCGCAACATCGACCATTACAAACCAATATGTCAAAGCTATTGCAAATACCCCTGCAAAAATATTTGATACACGTAAAACAATCCCAGGGTTAAGAATTGCGCAAAAATACGCTGTCACTATTGGGGGTGGTAATAATCAACGAATTGGACTCTTTGATCAAATTCTTATCAAAGAAAATCATATTAAAGCTTCAAAAAAAATGGGTGAATTACTGCCGCTTGCTTTGAAATATTTAAAAAATAAAGACATACAAATTGAAGTTGAAAATCTAGATCAGCTTAAAAAAGCTATAGATTTAGGTTTTAAAAATATATTACTAGATAACTTTAATATTAAAAATCTTAAAAAAGCTGTACTTCTTAATAAAAAAAGAGCAATTCTTGAGGCATCTGGAAATATCACGTTTAAAAATGTCAAAAAAATTGCACTTACTGGCGTTAATAGAATTTCTCTAGGCTCGCTCACAAAAAATATCAAAGCAATTGATTTATCTATGAAAATTGAAGCTTTTAAAAGCCTCTAAACTTGACCAAACACGCTTAAAGCGTTAAGGTTGAGGGTTTATAGCTATCTCATTAATTACAATCAAGAAATCTATGAGCTCAAACTACATTTCTGGGGCAGAAATTGTTATTCGCTGCCTTCACGAGGAAAAAGTCAAATTTGTTTTTGGTTATCCTGGTGGCGCCGTCCTTAATATTTATGATGCTGTTTTTCAGCAGAATAAATTTAAACATATTTTAGTTCGTCATGAACAAGCAGCAGTGCATGCAGCTGATGGATATTCTAGGTCTACTGGAAAAGTTGGCGTCGCGCTTGTAACCTCTGGTCCTGGAGCCACCAATGCTGTTACAGGTATTGCTACCGCTTACATGGATTCCATTCCTTTAGTAATCATTAGCGGGCAGGTTCCTACCTTCGCTATTGGGCAAGATGCCTTTCAGGAATGTGACACAGTTGGAATTACACGCCCATGTGTAAAACATAATTTCTTAGTTAAAGATATTAAGGATATTGCATCGACAATGAAAAAAGCTTTTTATGTTGCATCAAGTGGCAGGCCTGGACCTGTTCTCGTAGATATCCCAAAAGACATCACAGCAGAAAAGTGTGATTTTAGCTATCCCAAATCAATTCATTTAAGATCTTATAACCCTATTATTAAGGGTCATAGTGGGCAAATTAAAAAAGCACTATCACTTCTTTTGAATGCCAAAAGACCTATGGTCTATTCAGGAGGTGGCGTTGTATTAGGAAATGCTTCAGCACAGCTCACTAAATTTGTTCGCGCCATTGGATATCCAGTCACCAGTACGCTTATGGGTTTAGGTGGTTTTCCAGCAAGCGATAAGCAATTCCTCGGCATGTTGGGTATGCATGGAACTTATGAAGCTAATATGGCGATGCAAGAATGTGATGTATTGTTAGCGGTTGGGGCTCGCTTTGACGATAGAGTGATTGGCAATCCAGAACATTTTTTATCAAAACCGAAAACAATCATTCATATTGATATTGATCCATCATCCATTTCTAAGAGAGTAAAGATTGATATACCTATCGTAGGCGATGTCATTTCAGTGCTTATTGAACTTAATGATCTCTTATCAAAAGAAAAAACAAAACAAAATGCATCTCGTAAAGATTGGTTTAAAGATATTAATCAATGGAGATCAATGAATTGCCTAAATTTTAAAAATGATAAAAAGCTTATAAAGCCTCAATTTGTCATTCAAAGTCTTTATAAAGTAACAAAAGGCGATGCCTTTATTACTTCTGATGTAGGCCAACACCAAATGTGGGCAGCGCAATACTATCCTTTCAACAAACCCAGAAGATGGATTAATTCTGGTGGACTTGGAACTATGGGAGTAGGCCTACCTTATGCGATGGGTGCTCAATTAGCATTCCCTGATGAAAAAATTGCTTGTGTCACTGGTGAGGCTTCCATACAAATGTGCATACAAGAATTGTCCACATGTAAGCAATTCCATTTGCCTATTAAGATTATCAATCTCAACAATCGTTATATGGGCATGGTAAGACAATGGCAAGAATTCTTTTATGAAAATCGTTATGCAGAATCCTATATGGATGCATTACCTGATTTTGTAAAATTAGCTGAATCTTATGGCCATATTGGAATGAAAATAGAAAAACCAAGCGATGTTGAGCCAGCACTTAAAGAAGCTTTCAGCCAGAAACTTAAAGAACGTTTAGTCTTTATGGACTTTATTACAGATCAAAAAGAAAATGTATTTCCAATGATTCCTAATGGGAAAGGCTTATCAGAAATGATTACAGCCGAAGAGTTATAAATGAGGCATATTATTTCTCTTTTGATGGAGAATGAATCTGGAGCTTTGTCCAGAGTGTCAGGACTATTCTCTGCAAGAGGCTACAATATTGAATCTTTGACTGTTGCTCCCACCGAGGATGCAACACTTTCAAGAATGACTATTGTGACTTCTGGTTCAGATGAAATTATTGAACAAATTATCAAACAACTGAATAAATTAATTGATGTTGTAAAAGTGTTAGATCTTAATGATGGTCGATTTATTGAGCGGGAATTAATGATTGTTAAAGTAAAAGCGAATGCTCAATATCGAGATGAAATGAAAAGAATGTGTGATATTTTCAGAGGTCGAATTATCGATGTTTCTGACAACTCTTTTACCATTGAGATAACAGGATCATCTAGTAAATTAGATGCTTATATTGAAAGTATCGATAAGGCAGCTATTTTAGAAACAGTGAGAACTGGGGCTTCAGGTATTGGACGCGGTGAGAGAATTTTAAAAGTATAAATTTAAAATGAAAGGTAATTATGAAGGTTTACTATGACAAAGATGCTGATTTAAATTTAATTAAAAAATTGAATATTGCTATTGTTGGTTATGGCTCACAGGGCCATGCTCACGCAGCAAATCTTAAAGAATCAGGCGTCAACGTCACTGTTGCTCTCAGAAAAGGTGGGGTATCATGGGATAAAGCCAAAAATGCTGGACATAATGTTTTAGAAATTAACGAAGCCGTTAAAAATGCTGACGTTGTTATGCTTTTAATTCCTGATGAAACAATGCCACAGATTTTCCATCAAGAAGTCGCACCATTCTTGAAAAAAAATGCTGTATTAGCTTTCGCACATGGGTTTAATATTCACTATAATCAAATTATTCCTAGAGATGACCTTGATGTCATTATGATCGCGCCTAAAGGCCCTGGCCATACAGTGCGCTCGGAATATCTTAAAGGCGGCGGCGTTCCTACATTAATTGCAATTTACCAAAACAAATCTGGCAACGCAAAAGAAATTGCGCTTTCATACGCAGCGGCAAACGGCGGTACCAAAGGTGGTGTGATTGAAACAGATTTCCGTGAAGAAACTGAAACCGACTTATTTGGTGAGCAAGCTGTTTTATGTGGGGGAGCAGTTGAGCTCGTTAAAGCAGGATTTGAAACCTTAACCGAAGCAGGTTATACGCCAGAAATGGCTTATTTTGAATGCTTACATGAACTAAAACTCATTGTAGATTTAATGTATGAGGGCGGTATTGCTAATATGAACTATTCCATATCAAACAACGCTGAGTATGGTGAATATGTCACTGGTCCGAAGGTAATTGGCAAGGAAGCTAAATTAGCAATGAAAGAGGCTTTGAAGAATATTCAAAATGGCGAATATGCTAAACGTTTTATACTTGAAGGAAAATTAAACTATCCAGAAATGACAGAAAAAAGACGGCTTAATGCAGAACATCCTATTGAAAAAGTTGGATCACAATTAAGATCAATGATGCCTTGGATCGCTAAAAACAAACTTGTAGATCAAAGCAAAAACTAGCCCAATGGCAAGAAAGACCTACCCCATCATTGCAAAAGAAGGCTGGCTGTTCTTAATACTATCCATCGCTTTAGCATCCTTCGTATTTAGCATTTATTCTTTATGGTCAACTCCCCTTTGGATTATTTCTTTATTTATTCTGCAATTTTTTAGAGATCCAAAACGAAATACGCCCACCAAGAAAAATATGGTTGTATCCGCAGCTGATGGCAAAGTGATTGTGATTGAAAAATGTAAAGATGAGTATCTTAATAGACGTGCAATTAAAGTAAGTGTCTTTATGAATGTCTTTAATGTTCACTCGAATAAGAGTCCGGTCAAGTCAACCATTATGAATAAATGGTATTTCCCTGGTAAATTCCTCAATGCAGCCTTATCAAAAGCTTCTTTAGAGAATGAAAGATGCGTTCTTCATCTGAGAACTAAAGAGTATTTTGATATTACCTGCGTTCAAATTGCGGGCTTAATTGCAAGGAGAATTTTATGTTACGTAAATAAAGATGATGAATTAGAAGTTGGTGAAAGGTACGGTTTTATAAAATTTGGTTCACGCGTTGACTTGTATCTTCCAATCAATTCAAAAATAAAAGTAACTTTGGGTGAAAAAGTTTTTAACGGAGAAACAATTATTGCAGAATTAAAGTAGTGAATTAATTGTCTATGAATAAACGAAGTTCATTTAAAGCCAATCTATATACATCTCTCTTAAATTCAATTACTTCATCAAGTGGCATCCAATAATCATGCCAACGCCATGCATCAAACTCTGGTTTTTTAGTATTTCTCAAAAAAATATCATTATCTTGTCCCTTCATTCTCAATAGGTACCATATTTGTTTTTGGCCTTTGTAAGTCCCGCGATAATCTCTCTGGAGCCATTGCGAGGGCACTTCATATTTTAACCAATCCTTTGTTCGACCAAGTATTTCTACATGGTGTGGCTTCAACCCTACCTCTTCCAATAACTCTCGGTACATTGCCTCTTCTGGAGCTTCACCTTTTCGAATGCCCCCCTGAGGGAATTGCCATGCATGCTCTTGCGATCGCTTTGCCCAAAAAACCTGATTCTCAGCATTGCAAATCACAATACCAACATTTGGCCGATAACCATCTTGATCAATCATAGAAATCCCTTAAGAATTACTTTATTTTTTCATAGATTTAGTTTAAATAAAAGTCAGAATTAAAGCTAGAATCTATTACAAAAAAAATAAAAAATTATGACTCTAAAAAACCTTATTTTACTTATTTTGTTTCTATGGCTTAATGCATGCTCAAAAATACCTATTGCTTACATTACCAACCAGGGTGATGACTCTGTAAGTGTTGTAGATATTAAGATGAAAAAAGTTATGAAACAAATTCCTTCAGGTAAAGGTCCTGTAGGTATTACTATTTCTTTAAAACAATCTTACGCCTTTATTACAAATGCTAATGATGGCTCTATAAATGTTATAGATCTGGATCATAATAAGATTGTTAAAACAATAAAAGTAGGTGGAACACCAGTCGGAATCACTAAATCAACTAAAGAAGACTATATTTATGTCGGCGACTGGTTTAATAGCGAAATTCTTAAGATTGAAACTAAATCTTTTACAGTAATTAAAAAAATATCCGTAGGCAAATTTCCATCCGGTATGATATGTGACACTGTAGGAAAGTATCTTTTTATATCCAATCGTGATGAGAATACAGTTGAAATCTATAGTCAATCTTCCTTAAGCCTTGTTAAAAAAATTAAAGTGGGTAGTCATCCTTACGGAATATTTGTGAATAAAAACTTGCTTTTTGTAGTTAATGTCTTAGACGATTCAATATCTATTGTGAATACCGATTCATTTTTATTGGAAACTATTAAGGCTGGAGAGCATCCTTATGGTGTAGTTTCTGATATGAAAAATCAATTTGCCTTTGTCACAAATACTCAAGATGACAGTATTAGTGTTATTGATCTCAAAACAAAAAAAGAGATCAAAAAAATTAAAGTGGGTGCAAATCCTGAAGGTATTGATATTGATGAAAAAAATAATTTATTGATAACATCAAATTGGGGGAGCGACTCTATTTCAGTCATCGACTTAATAAAGCAGGAGTATCTTTATGAAATTAAAACAGGCAAGCAAAGCCGGTCTTTTGGTCAATTTATTAAAATTGACTAATGTTGCATCAAAAACAATTTATAATAATCAAATCATTAAAAACTAAAGGCTATCATTCAAATGAAAAAAATTATTACTAGTATTTTACTCATCTTTTTATCACTTAATGTATTTGCGCATGGCCCCTCGCCTCAAAAGGTTGAAAAATCAATTTTAATTAGCGCTTCGCCTGATAAAGTTTGGGCAATCATTAAGGATTTAGGTAGCCTTCAAAAATGGCAACCTTTAGTGAGTGATACTAAGGTAGAAAAAAAAGGTGAAGATACTTTTAGAACACTTACTTTAAAATCTGGAGGTAAGGTTCTTCAAAGAATCAAAGGTATTGATGACGCTGCAATGAAACTGAAATATGAAATGGTAGAAGGTGCAGTCCCTGTGTCTGATTACAATGCATATATAGTTGTAGCGAAAGGTTCTAACCCCAATGAATCATCGGTTATATGGGTAGGTCGGTTTTATAGGTTTTATAAGCTCAATCCCCCAATTCCAGCTGGTCAAGATGATGAGTCAGCTGTCAATGCAGTGAGTGGGATTTATGATGCGGGACTTCAGGGGCTAAAAAAATTAGCCGAAACAAAATAAAATAATTTATTTATAAAAAAGCAGAATATAGTTCTGCTTTTTTTATTCATGGCACCCATAATTATTAATACTATTGAACCACCTATAGGCTCAGTGATATTTTTGCATGGCTTAGGAGCCGACGGGTTTGACTTTAAAAATATATTCACAAGCCCTAAATTTAATAAGATTAGATTTATCCTGCCTCACGCTCCTTATCAGCCAGTGACAATTAATCAAGGCTTTAAAATGAGAGCTTGGTATGATTTATATGATCTATCATTAGAAAAGGATGAAGATGAAATGGGGATGGAAAGATCAAGTTTTACCATTCAAAAGCTTATTGAAGAGCAAATTTCAAACGGTATCC
Organism: Methylotenera sp.; assembly: GCA_005797835.1. Classification (GTDB taxonomy): domain Bacteria; phylum Pseudomonadota; class Gammaproteobacteria; order Burkholderiales; family Methylophilaceae; genus Methylopumilus. The sequence goes on along the minus strand of SYKG01000057.1, from coordinate 4,470 downwards.
CCTCTGAAAAAATTATTATTGGGGGATTTTCTCAAGGGGCTGTAATGAGTTTTTATTTAGGGCTGAAATATCATAAAAAATTAGGCGGAATTGCAGCCTTATCAGGCTATCTTCCCTTAAAAGAGAAGCTTACAGACTCCTTTAAAAGTGAATTAATAAGCATGCCAATCTTTATGGCTCATGGCCTATATGATAATGTTATAGATATAAAACTTGCTAACAACTCGTTTCAAAAACTATTACAAAAATATAATTTCATAAACTTTGAAAAATACCCTATGGGACATGAAGTTTGTGAAAAAGAAATTGATGATTTATCAAATTTTTTTAATCAATCCCTTAACTAAAGATAATTTTTATGAATAAAAATTCACTTGAAACAAATCTTAAAGAGCTTGAATCTATTATTTCAAAGATGGAACAAGGGGATATGACTCTGGAAGATTCAATAAAGTCATACGAAAAAGGAATGCTTCTTCTTAAAATATGCCAGGACTCGATAAAAGATATCGAACAAAAAGTTTTGGTACTTTCTTCAGAAAATATGCTTGAAGAATTTAAATCTTCTAATGAATAATTTTCATGAATGGCTTTCTCAAAAACAAGTATTTATAGAATCTGTTCTTGAAAAAAATTTACAACGAACTCATCATGAAATTCTATTAATAGAAGCTATAAGATATAGCGTTCTAAATGGTGGAAAAAGAATTCGATCACTTCTTGTCTTAGCAATCGCAGAAATTGTTGAGGTACCGCTTAAAGCAATTGAAAATATTATATGCGCTATAGAGTGCATACACGCCTACTCTCTGGTGCATGATGATATGCCTTGTATGGATAATGATGATTTGAGACGAGGAAAATTATCTTGTCACAAAAAATATGGTGAAAGCACTGCGCTTCTTGTTGGCGACTCTCTTCAATCAATGGCCTTTTCTTTCTTATCGTCCCCTTTCCTTCAGATCAATCCTGAAAATCAATTAAAAATGATTTATATCTTCTCTAATGCTATTGGTATTGAGGGGATGGCAAAAGGCCAAGCACTTGATATTGAAAATACAAATAAAAAAATATCATTTGATGACCTAAAAGTGATGCATCAATACAAAACTGGTGCACTTATTAACGCTGCATGTATAACAACAGTGCTTGCCTCCAATAATCATGATAAAAATACTCTAGATAAAATAGACACTTATTCAAAATCTGTTGGACTGATGTACCAAATTAAAGATGACATTCTTGATAAAGAAGCGAGCCTAAAAACTTTAGGTAAAACACCTGGCAAAGATGAAAAAGATAACAAATCTACATTTGTCACTTTATTGGGTACTTCCAAATCAAAAGAATTAGCGTCTGCATATTACCAAGAAGCTTTGATTGCAATCAAACCTTTTGGGGATAAAGCAAATTATTTAGGTGCTATAACTGAATTAATAATGTCACAAACGAGTTGATATGAATATTCTTGATAAAATTAATTCGCCAAAAGATTTAAAAAAACTTAATCGCAATGAACTTATTACATTATGTAATGAAATGAGAAGTTTTCTAATTGAAAGCGTCTCCAAAACAGGCGGTCATCTTTCGTCAAATCTTGGCGTGATTGAACTGACTGTAGCTCTCCATTTTGTTTTTAATTGCCCTCAAGATAAATTTATATGGGATGTTGGACATCAAACTTACGCCCATAAAATTCTGACTGGTAGAAAAAGGAAAATGGGCTCTTTGAGAGCTATGTCTGGAATTTCAGGTTTCCCAAAAAGATCAGAGAGTGATTATGATTCTTTTGGCACTGGTCACTCAAGCACTTCAATATCAGCAGCTCTAGGCATGGCTGAAGCACTCAAAAAGAAAAATCTAGATCATAAAGCAATTGCAATTATTGGTGATGGGGCCATGACTGCAGGTATGGCTTTTGAAGGCCTTAATAATGCCGGTGATTCAAAAAATAATATCTTGGTTATTTTAAATGATAACGATATGTCGATTTCTAAAAACGTAGGCGCACTTAATAATTATCTAGCAAAACTTATGTCGGGAAATCTTTACGGGACTCTTAAGCGTTCAGGAAAAGCAGTTTTATCGGCTATTCCACCTATGCTTGAATTTGCAAAGCGTGCTGAAGAACATGTAAAAGGCATGGTGATTCCGGGAACTTTATTTGAAGAATTTGGATTTAATTACATTGGCCCTATTGATGGTCATGATATCAACACATTGGTTGATACACTTAGCAATCTTAAAGAACTTCAAGGGCCTCAGTTTCTTCACGTAGCTACACACAAAGGCTATGGTTATGAGCCCGCAGAAATTGATCCCAATAAATTTCATGGTATAGGTCAATTCAATCTGAATGACGGTACTCAATCATCGACGATAAAAAAATCTACTTATACTGACGTGTTTAGAGACTGGATTGTCGATATGGCTATGATTGATAAAAAACTATGCGCGATTACTCCTGCAATGACAGATGGTTCTGGCTTAAATAAGTTCGCTGAAAAATTTCCAGATCGTTTTTTTGATGTAGGTATTGCTGAACAACATGCAATAACTTTTGCAGCAGGACTTGCTTGCGAAGATTACAAACCTGTAATCGCTATTTACTCAACTTTTCTTCAAAGGGCTTATGATCAATTAATACATGATGTCGCCTTACAAAATATTCCAATGCTGCTCGCTATTGATAGAGCTGGAATTGTGGGGCAAGATGGGCCAACACATTCAGGAAGTTTTGATTTGTCATTCTTAAGATGTATTCCAAATATTGTAATAATGGCCCCAAGTAATGAAAACGAATGCCGCCAAATGCTTTTTACTGGATTTAAATTTAAGGGTATTTCAGCAGTTCGCTACCCAAGAGGCATAGGTCCAGGGTCAATGATTAAATCTAAGATGACCCTTATTCCAATTGGAAAAGCTGAAGTCATTAAAAAAGGTAAAAAGATTGCTCTTTTAGCCTTTGGTAATATGCTTGATGAGGCTACAAAAGTTGCAGATAAACTTAAAGCAACCCTTATTAATATGCGATTTATCAAGCCTCTTGATATCAAATTAATTCGGCTTTTGGCATCATCGCATAAACTTCTTGTTACTTTAGAAGAGAACGCAATAACAGGTGGGGCAGGATCAGGAGTTTTAGAGGTTATCAGTGAGTATGATTTAAAATGCCAAACACTTCGGGTTGGTTTGCCTGATCAATTTGTCGAGCAAGGTAGCCAAGAAGAGCTCCGAAAAAAGTATGGTTTAGATGCTTTTTCTATTATTAAATTAATTGAGAAAAAATTAACCTAGTGTTATACTCAACTATTATATATAACTCTTCCTTATGTTAATAAACGATCACACATGCCCAATTGAAGATGTTCAGAGCTCCCCTGATTTAAGGAGTTTGGATATTGACAAAGTTGGTATTAAATCTTTAAGACACCCTGTGCTTGTAAAAGACAAAACGGGTGGGGCTCAACATACTATTGCAACATTTAATATGTATGTATATTTGCCACATAATTTTAAAGGCACTCACATGTCTAGATTTGTTGAAATCTTAAACATGAATGAACGAGAAATATCTGTGGAGTCATTTGAGAATATCTTAAGAGAAATGATTAAGCGACTTGAAGCCAAGTCATGTGATGTCGAAATGACATTTCCATACTTTATTAATAAAACTGCTCCCATTTCAGGCGTGAAAAGTCTCCTGGATTACGACGTAAGTTTTATTGGCAAAATTATTGATGGGAAGTTTAAAAATACAATTAAAGTAGCTGTTCCAGTAACAAGTCTTTGCCCATGCTCGAAGAAAATTTCAGATTATGGTGCTCACAATCAAAGGTCTCACGTCACAGTGACCGCTCAAATTAATAACTTTATTTGGATAGAAGAGTTAATAGAGCTAATAGAAAAACAGGCCTCATGCGAACTTTATGGCTTACTCAAAAGACCTGATGAAAAATTTGTAACTGAAAAAGCTTACGATAATCCCAAATTTGTCGAGGATATGGTTCGAGATGTTGCAACTCAATTAAAATTGGAAAAAAGAATAGACCATTTTGTCGTGGAATCTGAGAACTTTGAATCCATTCATAATCACTCCGCTTACGCGCTAATTGAAGGATGATTTTAATTAAGAAGATTTAAATAAATATTTTACTCTCCTCTAACCTCCAACTTTAATCCAAACCAAATTACTAAAAATCCAACGAGTGGCGATATGGCGGCAATCATAAACCCATGCTGGCCTCCGAGATATTCTATTAAATAGCCTCCTCCTAAGCCTCCTATAGTTCCGCCAATCCCATAAGCAACGCTGTTATAAATGGCTTGTCCTCTTGCTTGATTTCGACCTTTAAAATAATAAGCAAAAACTTCAATTGAAGCCACATGAAAGCTTCCAAAAGTTGCAGCATGTAACATTTGCGCTATTAATAATAAATAGAGATGATCAGGAAAGGCTCCAATAAGAAT
>SYKG01000056.1 GCA_005797835.1 Methylotenera sp. | reverse complement strand
GAGCCCCATCAGCCACCCCAACTTTTAAATGCATTGAATCCACAGTTAATTGACGATATAGTCATTTCAACTTCAATTAATGTTTAATGCATTCATGGACGATCAGCAACTTCTTCGATATAGCCGTCATATTTTATTGCCCGATATTGAATATCAGGGACAAGAAAAACTTCTTCATAGTCATATTCTTATTGTTGGGGCAGGTGGTTTAGGTGCGCCCATTTCGATTTATTGCGCTGCTGCTGGTATCGGAAAAATGACGATATGTGATTTTGATAATGTAGATTTAAGTAATCTTCAAAGACAAATTATTCATGACACACAATCAGTGGGAATTAATAAAGCATCTTCAGCAAAACAATTTATTCAATTACTCAATCCAGATGTAGAAGTGATTGCAGTTACAGAAAAACAAACCGAAGCAAGTATGAAAGTTATTGCAAGAGATGTTGACGTCATTATTGATGGCTCAGATAATTTTGCTACACGATATGCCCTGAATCGCATTGCAGTAGAGTTAAAAAAACCCCTAGTTTCAGGAGCAGCTGTGGGATTTGATGGGCAGATTAGTGTTTTTGATATGAGACATGACAAGAGCCCTTGTTATCATTGTTTATTTCCTGATACAGGCGACCGTAATGAAACACGTTGTGCTGATAATGGTGTGTTTTCTCCTACCGTTGGTATAGTTGGAACCACTCAAGCTGCTGAAGTCATGAAAATTATTTTAGGCATAGGCGAGTCTTTAGAAGGCCGCTTACTATTGCTTGATGTGAAATCGATGCAATGGAAAAATATTCAACTTAAAAAAGATCCATCTTGTCCTGTATGTTCTAGGTGATTTTTTATGATGGACCTCTGCCATGAGTCCTGATATCAATTATCCCTATGTTAAAATGGTTCTTTAACCAATCCCCTATGTGTTTTATTCATGGAAAATAATCTTTCTAAACCTTTTAGTCCAAAAGATATTGAAAGTCGTTGGTATGATTTTTGGGAATCAAAAGGCTTTTATCAAGCAGGTTTAAATAGTAAACAAAAAAATTCATTTTGTATTTTATTGCCACCACCCAATGTAACAGGAACGTTACACATGGGTCACGGATTTAATCAAACACTTATGGATGCATTAACAAGATATCGCCGAATGAAGGGCGATAATACGCTATGGCAACCCGGAACTGATCATGCAGGTATTGCGACGCAAATTGTTGTTGAAAGACAGCTTGATCAAGAAGGTATTTCAAGACATGAGCTTGGACGAGAAAAATTTATAGAAAAAGTGTGGGAGTGGAAGGCCTATTCTGGCGGCACAATCACACAGCAAATGCGTCGCCTAGGCACTTCGCCTGATTGGTCCCGTGAGCGTTTTACAATGGATGAGGGTTTATCAAAAACAGTTACCGAAACATTTGTCAGTTTATTTAAAGAAGGTCTTATTTATCGCGGTAAACGTTTAGTGAACTGGGATATTCAATTACAAACAGCAGTTTCTGATTTAGAGGTAGTTCAAGAAGAAGAAGATGGATTCTTATGGCATATTCAATATCCACTTGTATCTGGCAAAGATTATTTAACGGTTGCTACCACACGACCTGAAACAATGTTGGGGGACGCAGCCATTATGGTTCATCCGGATGATATTCGCTATCAAAAACTTATTGGCCATATGGTGAAACTTCCTTTATGTGATCGTGAAATTCCTATCATTGCAGATGATTATGTAGATCAAACATTCGGAACAGGTGTCGTGAAAGTAACCCCTGCTCATGATTTCAATGACTATGCTGTAGGCATGCGTCATAAGCTACCTTTGATAAGTGTGCTGACTCTCGATGGACATATAAATAAATCTGCACCAAAGATTTATCAGGGACTAGAACGATTTGCTGCACGTAAAAAAATTGTAGAAGATTTAGAGGTGCAAGGATTTCTTGTTAAGACTGAAAACCACAAATTAAAAATTCCACGTGGTGATAGAACAGATGTAGTGATAGAACCAATGCTCACTGACCAGTGGTTTGTTGCAATGACAAAAAAAGGTAATGATGGGAAAAGTATTGCAGAAAAAGCGCTGGATGTTGTAAAGACAGGTGAAATTAAATTCTTTCCAGATAATTGGGTGAATACTTATAACCAGTGGTTAAAAAATATTCAAGATTGGTGTATTTCAAGACAGCTTTGGTGGGGCCATCAAATTCCAGCATGGTATGGTGATCAAGGCCAGGTATGGGTTGCGCACAATGAAGCAGAAGTAAAAGCTTTGGCTCTCAAAGATGGCTACGAAGGAGCTTTAAAGCGTGATCCAGATGTTTTGGATACTTGGTATTCGTCAGCACTTTGGCCTTTTTCAACGCTAGACTGGACGCCTGACTATCCAAAAGTATCAAACCCGGCACTCGATCTTTATCTACCCTCGACAGTATTAGTGACAGGTTTTGATATCATCTTTTTCTGGGTAGCACGTATGGTCATGATGACAAAACATATCACTGGAAAAATTCCATTTAAGCATGTATATGTCCATGGGCTCATTCGGGATGCAGAAGGCCAGAAAATGAGTAAGTCTAAAGGCAATATTTTAGATCCTATTGATTTGATTGATGGCATCACTCTGGAAGCACTCATAGAAAAAAGAACAGCCGGACTTATGAACCCTAAGCAAGCCGAATCGATTACTAAAAAAACTCGCAAAGAATTTCCAGAAGGTATAGCTGCATTCGGAACTGATGCTTTACGTTTTACTTTTGCGAGTCTCGCAAGTCCAGGGCGAGATATTAAATTTGATCTTCAGCGTTGCGAAGGGTATCGAAATTTTTGTAATAAATTATGGAATGCTACAAGATTTGTATTAATGAACTGCGAAGGTAAAGAGAATGGTTTTGCTGAATGCGAAGATGGCTATTTGGAATTTTCAAAAGCTGATCGATGGATTGTGAGCATATTGCAAGAAAAAGAAGTAGTTATTGAAAAAGCATTTTCAGATTATCGATTTGATTTATTGTCGCAAGAGCTTTATCAATTGGTATGGGATGAATTTTGTGATTGGTATCTTGAAGTAGCTAAAGTTCAATTACAGATAGGAAGTGAAGCAGAACAAAGAGCGACACGCAGAACACTCTTAAGGGTTCTTGAAACTATTCTAAGATTGATACATCCAGTAATGCCTTTCATTACTGAAGAGATTTGGCAAATAATCGGACCTATGAATGGCAAGAAAGGCTCCTCAATTACGCTAGAGCCCTATCCGCAAAGCGATTTTAAAAAAATTGATCAAGAGAGCATTCAATGGATGTCAATTTTAAAAGAGATGGTTGAAGTATGCAGAAAACTTCGTGGCGAGATGAATATTTCCCCAGCACAAAAAATTCCACTTGTAATTTCAGGCGACAAGAAACTTCTTGAACTATATGCTTCTTATCTAAAATCTCTCGCTAAATTAGTTGATGTAGAAATTGTGGATAAGCTTCCACTAATTGATGCACCTGTGATGTTAGTAAAAGATTTTAAATTAATGCTTAAAGTTGAAGTAGACGTAGGTACAGAAAAAGTGAGAATCTCAAAAGAACTTAATCGTATTAAGATTGAAATTCAAAAAGCTCAAGGTAAGTTAGAAAATTCTAGTTTCATTAATAGAGCGCCAGAAGAAGTAATAGCCCAAGAAAAAAAACGTTTACAGGAATTTACAGAAACTTTTTTAAAGTTAGAAGAGCAGTTAAAAAAATTAACCTAGTTTTCGTTTCTTAATAAAAAAAGTAATGGTACCATTTTCATCTTGAAGTGATAAAAGTTCATGGCCTGTCTGCCGGCAAAACGCATCAAAATCTTTTTTGCTTCCAGGGTCTGTTGTAATAATTTTTAAGACCTGAGTAGATTGTATTTCGTTTAAACCTTTTTTGCAGCGTAATATAGGTAGAGGACATTTCAGTCCTGTCGCATCTATTTCAAAATCAAAATGCATATTGTGTAAACTAGTGGCATCAATGCCCATAAAAGTATCTTGATAATAAACCTTGATAATTAAAAAATTTTTTGAATAACGATAAAAATTAAGTTTGTTGCTGCAAGGGCTAGTAAACTCCAGAGTGTGTACTTCATACCTTTTGCTCTTTGTTCAATATTAGGTATTTCCTCTAAAAGTGCTTTTGCATGATAGAGGCAGCCTGCAGTAAATAAGCCACCTAAAGGCATAACAATGATCCAATGGACGCCATTAGCTTCAAGACATCCTAGTAGAATTAGACCAAGAGGTACATATTCAGCAAAATTCCTATGGGAACGAATAGCTTGCTGTAAATCTAATCGATCGCCATCACCAAAAGCGATATCATTTTGCTTTCTTAAGGTGATAACGTTTAATGTTAACTTAACAAATACAAAAGTAAGAATAGCAGCGTAAATAGCAGTGAGTTTTAACATGATGTTTGAAAAGAATAGATGCCTTTATTATAGCATCGAGCTGAGATCTCTATAAAAGATACCTAAGTAAATTTTAATGCAATAGCTTCCTGCATTTTTTGAGATAAATCTTTTCTTGATCGGGTAGCTTTTACTGGAGGCCCAATATTTAAAATCACTTCAATTTTATTGGATTTAGCAATACGTTTGAAGGAATTAAATAAAGTTATTGATCCATGAAAGCTTGTCAAGTTTGTGAGTAAATTATTTTCTTTATACTTGATAGTTAGTGGTAATAATAATTTATTTGCTTCAAAAGCTGATTGAAATAAGTTGCTTTTAAAGGGATGCATTTTATATCCATTTGATGTCATCCCCTCAGGGAAAATACATATCGACTGTTTTTCGTTTTTAAAATGATGATTCATGGCTTGAATGACCTCTGGCAAATTCGATTTGCGACCACGGTCAATAAAAATAGCCCCTGAAATTTTAGCAAGATTTCCAATAATAGGCCACGTTTTGACGTCTGACGAAGATACAAATGTAAGGGGCTTTAACGAAAAAATCACTGGAATATCAAGCCACGAAATATGATTTGAAACCATAAGATAACTATCTTGATTTAAAAATTTTGAGACTTCTCCAGCAAGAGTAATTTTAATCTTTAAAATACGTAAGAGACGTTTAGCCCAATATTGAATCTGAAGACGAATAATATTTCGTGGCAAAATAATTGATAAGATATAAATACAAAGTGCAAAGAATAAATGGAACACTGTTGAAATTGATTTAACGATTAAGTTCATAGCGAAAGTTTATGAGAGTTCAATACCATATAGCTTCACAATTTTAGCAAAAATATAGAATGTGATTAAGGTAATAACAACAGACATACTGAGTGTTGGCCAAAAACCAAATCGTTTAAGTAAAAAAGGAAAAGCTAGAAACATAGGTAAAGTAGGTACGACATACCAAAAAGTATACCAAGCATGATTTGCAATTTTAGATTCAGGTTGTTTTTCTAAATATAGCCAAATTAAAGTTAGCACTGTTACAAGAGGCAAGGCAGCAATAAGTCCGCCTAATCGATCACTTCTCTTTGCCACTTCTGAAATTAAAACAACCATACCTGATGTCATTAAAAGTTTAAATAAAATCCACAGCATTATTTGTCCTCTTTTAAGTACTGAATTATTGGCTTTTCTTCTGGATAAGTTTTTAAATAAATTGCCAAATCATGATTAAGTGTATCCCAATTTACTAAACTAGCTATTTTTCTTATGATGCCATGCACAATAAAATTTTGATGCTTACAAAAGCTCGTTAGAGGTATTAATTGGTGGCCAGTTTCAATTTTATCAGAGTATAGAGTTTTACTACTTTGAATTGTTTTAGCCCCCATTGAATAAGACCAATTAACTACTTCAATCCATAAACGGAAATCTAGGAACCAATCTTGAGGGGCAGCATAGTCCACACCAATAAATTTATTAATGACATGTTCTTTGAGGTGAAAACAAAGGGAAAAGCCAAAAATTTCATGTGAAGATTGATGTCTTAGAATAATAAAATATGCTTCTTTTTCACGAGAGATGAACTCAAAGAATTCAGGGGTTAGCTCTTCAAATTTAGTTTGACCTTTTAGATACGTTCTTGAGAATAATTTATATAGCTGATGAAGTGTTTGATTATCTGGCAAATGAATAATACTTACTTCAAGAGGAGCTGTCATTGCCACCAATAATTTTTTATTAAGCTTTTGACGTCTCGATGATTCAAGTGAAGCAATATAATCGTCCGTTTTATTTCCTTTAAGAGTTATAAGTGTTGACGGAAAGCTTACAAGTGGAAACAAATCCTTTGACTTAGAAATTTTTAAAAGAGTTTCGTGAGATATGTTGGAAAAATCTTTCCATACCACCATTGATGTATTATATTTTTTTGCTTGTTTTTCAGCTGCTGCTTGGATGAGTATAAAAATATCATCCTCTGTGCAAATACTATTTTTTAAAAATTTAGGGTCAATTCCGATAGCGCTTTTATCAGAAAAAGCATTTCCAATAAAAAAAGTCCGTTGATATAAGAAAGATGGAATGAGTTTACTGATGAACTTAAGGATAGATAGAGCCCTAGGAGGCATCATAAAATCGATGGGTACTTCCATTACGAAAGCAGGGACTATAGCGATAGGTTCGTTAATATATGAAATAAGGCCGTATGTTAAGGTGAATTGCTTTTCCAGATGGGAGCATTCAAGTGATCGATACCACCATTGGCTTTCATAGGGTGGAGGAAAACAAATATCCCAGATCGCCTGAGGTATCTGTGATTCTGAATTAAGCCATTCAAGGCTAAGCTGTTGGACCATTTATGAGAATTATACTCAAAACATTACAATCCCTATCCTCTGGAGATTTTTTATTTAAAAAGAGTGAGTGGATTTATTTTTTGTGAGCGCTAGCGAATATAAAGAAATCAAGGCAGCTAATGAAAGGTAGTAGCCCACATAATGTATACCATAATGAGTCGCCATCCATAATGCAATAAAGGGTGCAAATGAGGCTCCTAAAATACCTGCAAGATTAAATGTAAGAGATGTCCCTGTATAACGAACATAAGTTGGAAATAACTCTGAGAGCATTGTTCCAAGTGGTCCATATGTTAGACCCATCAATGCCATTCCGATTGATAAGAAAAAAATAATGGTTGAAGAGTTATGTGTGTTTAGCATTGGTGCCATAGCAAGACCAAAGCAGGCAATTAAGAAAGAAGCTAACATTAAAATAATATGACGGTTAAAGCGATCTGCTAGGAACGCTGATATGGGAATAAATAATGCAAAAAAGAGTACTGAAAAAAGTTGCATAATTAAGAGGTCCCTTCTGGCTAATCCTAATTCATTAGTTGCCCATCCTAAAGTGAAGACCGTAGTTAAATAAAATAAAACAAAAGTAGCTACTGCAATTAGAGTTCCTAATACCAGCTCCCTTAAATATTTTTTTAAGATAGTTGTCACAGGTAAATATTTATGCTTAATATTTTTTGCAGAAGCTAAGAATACTGGTGTTTCCTGAATTGTAAATCTAATATATAAACCCACGATGATAAGAAGTGAACTTGCAATAAACGGAATTCTCCAACCAAATCTAAAAAATTCCTCATTAGTGAGTGAGTCACTTAGTATGAGAAATATACCCCCTGACATTAATAAACCAATAGGGGCACCTAATTGAGGGAACATACCGTACCATGCTTTTTTATGTGGTGGAGCATTTTCAACGGCAAGTAATATGGCACCTCCCCATTCACCCCCTAAACCAAAACCCTGACCAAAGCGACATAAAATTAAAAGAAGAGGAGCTAAAAGCCCAATACTTTCGTAGGTGGGCAAACATCCTATAATTATGGTTGAGATACCCATCGTTAATAATGAAGCTACGAGCGTTGCTTTTCTTCCAACACGATCGCCAAAGTGCCCAAAAAATACTGATCCGATAGGTCTTGCAAAGAAAGCAACTGAAAAAGTTGCGAGTGATTGAAGCATTAGAGTTATAGAATTCGAGGCTGGAAAAAATAAGGTCGGGAAAACTAGAACTGCAGCGTTTGCATAGATATAAAAGTCAAAGAATTCAATTGTTGTTCCGATAAGGCTTGCAAGCAGAACATGTCGTGCAGAGTTTTTCATTGCTATTATTTTTTATATTTAATTAAAGTGATTCTACTTTAACAAAAGGTAAGATGGTTTCATTTATTTATATGATTTAAAGTAAAATAACAATCACAATGAATCGGCAAAAATTCTATATTGATTACCCCCAAGAACATCAAGGTGATGCGATGCATGCATATCAATGTAAGTTTTGCAAAATAGCTACGGTAAAAATTAATGGCTTAATTGAAAATCATTTGCCAGATTGCCCTTATAGGCTAGAAAAAGAAAAAACGATTACTGGGTAAGTTTTTGACCAACCAGAGCAGCACCAACCACTCCAGAAGAATCACCCAACATATTTTTAACAATTGGCGTTGTGGGTACATCATTAAAAATACGCGCATAAACTTCATTAATACCTTCTTTATATAAACTTTTTTCATTGGAGAGACCCCCGCCCAGAACCACAATGTCTGGATCCAAAATATTAATAAGATTGGCTAAAGCTTGACCAAAGCGAGCATAAAAATCTTGTTTGATTTTTTTCAAAGATTCATCTTTTAAGGGAGTATTGAAAAAATCAATTGCTGAAATTTTACGACCTGTTTTATCTTGGATTCTTTTTTCTAAACCACCCCCGGATATGAAGCTTTCTACACAACCATTTGCACCGCAATAACAGCGTGGACCCTGAGGATCAATCACCATGTGGCCCCACTCACCAGCAATATTTTGGGCCCCCTGTCTAATATTTCCATCAAATACAATACCCCCACCACAGCCTGTTCCCAAAATGACACCAAATACAAAAGGATAGCCTCTACCAGATCCCATTAATGCTTCTGCGAGGGCAAAACAATTAGCATCATTTTCTATGGCAACGTTATGTGCTAATTTATCTTCAAGAATAGATTGAAGTGGCAAGCCATTTAAGCAAAGTGTATTAGAGTTTTTAAGTAGATGTGTTTTTTGTGAGATTGAACCAGGCGTTCCTAAGCCCAGTGTATGTGTTTTATTTTGTATGGATACGACTGCTTTTTTATAGAGCGAGTGAATTTGCTTAAAGATGTGCTCACTGCCTAAATTGGCTTCTGTGAGTAATCTTTCTCGGAAGAGAATCTTTTCCTGACTATTTAATATAACTACCTCTATCTTGGTACCTCCTAAGTCAATACCAATATGGTAATGAGTAGACATTTAATTATTTTGAAAGTGACGCTTGATATACCAGATGATAAAAACCATCGTACCACCTGCAATGACGTAATGAAATTTATGAAAGTAAACTTTTAATGTATCCCACTGCTCACCAAATATCATTCCAATATATGCAAGAGCCCAGCACCAGATAAAGGAACCTATAAATGTATAGATTATAAACTTAGACATATTCATGTGAGCAATACCTGCAGGTAGCGCTATAAAAGTTCTCACAGCTGGAAGGAGACGACCTATAAAAATAATGATCTCTCCATAATTTTTAAACCAATCATCTGCCATCTGTAAATCTTTTTTCGAGACAAGTACGAAGCGGCCATATTTTTCAGCAAGCCTTCTTCCGCCGGTTTTACCAATATAGTAAGCAGGTATGGAGCCCAATACGCATCCGAGCGCCCCCATCAGAGCAACTATCCAGAGTATCATTTCACCCTTAAAAACAAGGTATCCTGCAAATGGCATAATAATTTCAGAGGGTAATGGAATGCAAGCTGATTCGATTGCCATTAATAAAACGACACCTCCATATCCCATCGTGGATATGATACCCATTATCGAAGCTGCTAATAATAAGATTAATTTTTCTAACATCATGTATACCTAATTTAAGTTGCTATTAAATACTCCCGTATGTTACATAAATCTTTAAAGAATTAGCAAATCTTAACTATAATGAATTACCAAATTTAAAAAATATTTATATGAAACAAATGACATTTGTATTTTTATCTGCTCAACTTTCAAGTTGCAGCATGATGACTTATACAAATCAGAATAAACTAGCAAATATAAATCGAACTTATATTATAAATTGTGCCTTTTGGGATGCTTGTTATTCAAAAGCAGAGAAATTATGCTCAAACGGCTATGACGTGGTTGATAAATCGTCAAGCCTACCTTACAGTTTAGAAATTGCATGTAAGTAATCATCGTTGCTTAACATTTAGGTGTTACTTTTAACCAAAACGATAATGCTTCTTTAATGCTTTTTTAACATGCCAAGTGCATGATAATCCTTCTTTGAAAGTTACAAGATCGCCCTTACCAAAGCTAACAGGCTCTCCATCATCGGGAGTCACGGTGACTTCGCCTTCTAGAATATAGGCAATTTCTTGTTCTGAATAACTCCAGGGGAAAGTCGATGGTTCTTTTGACCAGGTAGGGCATGAT
>SYKG01000009.1 GCA_005797835.1 Methylotenera sp. | reverse complement strand
GATCTACCAATTTTTATCATTGGTTTTGTCACGGCATTCTTAAGCGCTTACGCTGTCATCAAACTTTTTATTCGCTTTGTAGCAACACATACTTTTATTTCATTTGCCTGGTATCGAATCATTTTAGGCATGATTGTTTTTTGTATTTTAGTTTTTGATCATGGCCTCTAAGCATCAAGCTCTTATAAAAATACTACATGGGATTGCTAAAAGAGCAGAGCAATATCCTCTCAGTATTAAAGAAGGTTTGTCTGTCCTTAGCCACTTTGGATTTTCATTTATTAGCTTTTTATTGGTCTTGCCTTTTATGCAGCCTTTCCCCCTTGGCCCTATCACTGTATTAGGGGGAATTACCTTTGCAGCCTTTGGCTGGCAAATTTTAAAAGGTTACTCTGTGCCACATTTACCTGAAAAAATTGGCAGCATCATTTTAAGTCATGATAATTGGCGTCGCATTTCAAATGCAGCAATAAAACTTATGCAATGGACGGAAAAATTTACTAAGCCACGTTTAACTTTTTTTCTTGAGGGTGCGTTTGGTACTCAAATTGAAGCTTGGGTTCTTATTCTTTCAGGACTGCTGCTGGCAGTCCCTTTTGGTATTCTTCCCTTAAATAATTTTTTTCCAGGTCTTGCCATTTTATTTTGTGCACTGGGTCAACTTCATAAAGATGGACTTTTTATTCTAATCGCCTTCTTTTGGATTCTTTTTACTTTAGCTTATTTTGCGGTCTTTTTTATAGCTCTTTATCTCCTAGGTATGGAAGGAATTCACAATTTCCCCCACTGGTTAAATCAGTTAGTTTCATGAGATCGTTTGCTGATCAACTGATTGCTTGGCATTCAAAATCAGGTCGTCATCACTTACCATGGCAACAAACAAAAGATCCCTATGCTATATGGGTCTCTGAAATCATGTTACAACAAACACAAGTTGTGACAGTAATTAAATACTATCAACGCTTCATAAAAAAATTTCCTACTCTACAAACCTTAGCTTATGCAGATGAGGAAGAAGTAATGAAGCTTTGGAGTGGGTTAGGTTACTACCGGCGTGCACGATTTTTATATGGAGGCGCACAAATGATTATGAATGAAATGGGTGGAAAATTTCCATCTGATTTTGAGATGATGATGCAAATACCTGGAATAGGGCGCTCATCTGCAGGGGCAATTGCTGCATTTGCCTTTAATCAAAAAAAAGCAATTCTTGATGGCAATGTAAAACGTGTATTAGCCCGCTATTTTCTGATTACACAGTGG
Source organism: Methylotenera sp. (assembly GCA_005797835.1). Taxonomy (GTDB): domain Bacteria; phylum Pseudomonadota; class Gammaproteobacteria; order Burkholderiales; family Methylophilaceae; genus Methylopumilus. Next base: position 35,413 of record SYKG01000009.1, on the reverse strand, counting down.
ACAGGCTTACCAAAGATAGAAAAAAAATTATGGGATTTTGCTGAGTCACTTTTACCAGCCAAGAAAATTGATACCTATACACAAGCATTGATGGATTTAGGTGCAACCTTATGTAATAAGACGCCGCAATGTCATCTTTGTCCTCTCAAAAAAACATGTCTTGCTTTTCTACAAAACAAAGTTCAACTTGTTCCAATACCAAAACCAAAAAAGAAAATTCCTACAAAAACTGCGGAGATGTTCATCATTAAACACCATGATGAAATCTTAGTTGTCAAACAATCTCAAGGAGGTATATGGGGAGGTTTATGGTCGCTGCCGCAATTCGAGAGAAAAGCTATGACAGCACAAACTTGGATTAAAAAATACTTTGGATTAGACACTTGGTTAATCAAAAAAAATTTAAAAGCATCAACTACATTTACACATTACAAACTCAAAATTATCTATAGTATTTTTGAAGCTAAATCTCAGCATGCAAAGTCGCCACATAGTTGGTTATCTCTCTCGAGTATTGAAGGATCCGCAACGCCAGCTATTATTAAAAAAATACTTTTAAAACTCTAATTTCATATCTCGATGAGGGATATTTGCATCAAGATATATTTCACTGACTACTTTAAAACCAAAAGGCATATAAAAATCGATGGCATCACACTGAGCACGGATATGAATTGAAATTAGATGATTTAATTTTGCCATAGTAATAGCATACTCAAGAAGTGCTCGACCAACACCTTGCTTACGCTTTTCTTTTAAAACTGCCATGCGTCCTAAAAATAACTCCTGTGGATTGACAATAGCTCTTGCACATCCAATAGGCGTTTCATCATGATAAGCTAAAAAATGAATCGCACTTTCATCCATATCATCCCATTCGAGTTCTGGGCTCACTTGCTGTTCTTTAATGAACACTTTTTGACGAATCATCATGAGTACTTCATGATGATCTTGCCATTTTACAATTTTAATTCTAAGTGAATTTTTCATAAGTAAAATACTTGCATCTTAAAGCTGTTAAAGGCATGATGATCTTTCAAAAATAATATTTTAGGGGCACTATGAATAAATTTTTATCTGCATTTGGACGCATATTTATTGCTCAACTTTTTCTTATTTCGATCCTCATTTCATTAAATGGTATTTTAAACATGCCTAATGGCTATATTGCCTATCAAAATGGCTTAATGAGTCATGCACTCCCAGGAATTTTTGCGCCTATTTCAGTAATCATCCAACTTATAATTGGTTTTACATTTTTTGTAGGTTATAAGACCAGATTATCAGCAATTATTTTAATGATCTACACATTAATTAATGCGCTCTCGTATTTATATACATTTATGATTGTTCCACCTCCTGTAAATTTACTGCCGCTTCAACAAGCGCTTCAATATTTAGCAGTCACAGGGGGGCTTTTATTTGTTATGCTCAATCCCGAAACAACCTTCGCACTTGATAATCAAATAAAAAAGAAAAAAAATAAATAATAATTATTTAGGAAATTTTTTTATGGCAACAAATTCACCGAGTAAATATACCAAAACAGCTATTGTCCTTCACTGGCTGATTGCTTTTGGTATCATTTTTATGTTTTCACTGGCCTGGTTTATGGAAGGCCTTCCTAAAGAAGCTGCTAAATCTGCAAGTTTTGATCTCTTTGATTTAGGTATATATACTTGGCAGCTTACCGAGTCAGTCTCACCAAGAAGTTTTTATTTTAATCTGCATAAATCGGTAGGAGTCACCCTATTAGGTTTAATTTTATTTCGAGTTTTTTGGCGGCTTACTCATCCCGCCCCTGCACTTTTAAAAACAATGAAAGCATGGGAAAAGAAATTAGCAAAGGCATCACATCATTCTTTTTATCTTGTGATGATCCTCCTCCCTGTCTCAGGCGTTTTGATGGCAGCCTATAGTAAATATGGTATCAAATGGTTTGGTATTCCTTTAATTGAAGGTCTGGGTAATATCGAAATGAGAGAATTTTTCTATGAAGTTCATGGATATTTAGGTTATATTCTACTTGCTATATTTGCACTCCATCTTCTTGGTGTGATCAAGCACACTTTTATTAATAAAGATGGTGTGCTTAAACGTATGACCTTTAAGTAATATTGCTCTAAGTTTCAAGCAATCAATGAGTTCTTCTATCAGAACAAATCTTCTTGAGTCATACCAATCGGCAAATTATCATGTACATGCGGCATCACCCTTTGTTTTAAAAATTGGTCAGCAAAGCTCTAAACTACAACTATTGTTTTTAAAATTTAAAGCATATCAGGCTTCATTTATTACGGCTTATAATCCCGCTAGTCTTGAATTATCAGTAGATGAAAATAAAAAACGTAACCAATCCCTAGAAGAAAAAATTCGGCTACTTGGACTAAAATATCTTTGTGGGGTGGGTAAATGTGATGATAACGAATGGTCAGGTGAAGAAAGTTTTTTGATTTTTGGCATAGATCAAAAAGAAGCGATAGAGCTAGGGATTAAATTTGGTCAAAATGCAATCCTATGGATCCCCAAAAATACCATACCTGAACTTCTATTACTTAAATAATTTTTATTGATACCTTAATGCGTCAATAGGTTGAAGCTTAGCCGCTTTACTTGCTGGATAGTAACCAAAAAATATACCCACACTTGCTGCAACCGAAAATGCCAAGATGATAGATTGCATTGAAATAACAATTTCTGCACCGAATGTTTTTTTAACTAAGAAAGCTCCCCCTAGTCCAAGTGCTACACCAATGGTGCAACCAACGATTGAAATCACACAGGCCTCTAGCAAGAATTGTAGCAAAATATCTTTTTCACGAGCACCAATTGCCATACGAATACCAATTTCACGTGTGCGCTCAGTCACCGATACCAGCATGATATTCATGATACCTATACCACCTACCAATAGCGAAATGGATGCAATTGCGCCCAGAAGAAAAGCCATAGTTTTTGTAGTCTCACTTGCAGATTTGGCGATTGCAGTTAGGTTTCTTACTGAAAAATCATTTTCCATATTTTCACGGATATTATGGCGCTGACGAATAAGATCAGTAATTGTATCCTCGGCTATGCCCATATACTTTTCTGATTTGGCTTGGGCCATGATCATTCGGACACTTCCGGGAATTTGATTACCAAAAAGCTTTCTCTGTGCTGTAGTGATTGGGACAATCACTACATCATCCTGATCTCGCCCATCAAAACTTTGGCCTTTACTTTCAAGCAATCCAATTACTGTAAAAGGGGTTTTTTTTACACTGATAATTTGACCTATTGGATCATTTTCACCAAATAAATTTTCAGCAACAGTTTTACCAACAATTGCCACACGACTTACCGATCGAATATCTGCTTCAGTAAAAATCTCACCACTCTCTGTGTTCCAGCGGCGAATAGAAAAATAAGAGGACGTAGTCCCAATAATTGATGTATTCCAATTATTGCCAGCATAGATAATTTGAGCATTGCCAGTGCTGATGGGTGCAATCATTTCTATATCATCCAAATCACCAATTGCGCTTGCGTCATCAATACTAAGTGCTGATGAATTTCCAGAGCCACTTCTTGATCCTGAATTACTTGACGAGCTAGATAAAATCACAAATAAATTAGTCCCCATAGAATCAATAGATCTTTTAATTGATTGCTGCGCACCCGCGCCAATAGCCATCATAAGGACAACTGCTCCAACCCCTATGACCATTCCTAACATGGTTAAGAAAGTGCGTAAGCGATTTGCCCCCATTGCGTGCCATGCTTCACTTAACATACTTAAAAACATTAAACCGTCACCTTATTTTTTTCAGTCATGTGATCCTCTAAAATCTTTCCATCTAAAAAATGTATCTGTCTTTTTGCATGATCAGCAATATCGTTCTCATGAGTAATAAGAATTATCGTATTTCCAATCTGATTAAGTTCATCAAAAATTTTCATAATTTCATGGGTTGTTTTGCTATCAAGATTTCCTGTTGGTTCGTCTGCTAAAATTATTTTGGGCTGATTTACGAGAGCTCGCGCAATGGCAGTTCGCTGCTGTTGTCCCCCAGAGATTTGGTTTGGCTTTGAGTCAAAATATTGACCTAACCCCATTCTTTCTAAAATATTTTTAGAAATTTTAACTCTTAATTCTTTTTGATCCTTAGCATAAACCAAGGGTAATGCCACATTATCAACTAGGGAAGATCTAGCTAATAAATTAAACCCTTGAAATACAAAACCAATAGTTTTATTTCTAAGTTTTGCAAGTTCATTATTATTTAAAGTGCTCACATCATGGCTATCTAGAATATAAGATCCCTTAGTAGGGCGATCAAGGCAACCTAAAATATTCATGAACGTTGATTTGCCAGAACCTGACGGTCCCATAATTGCGACATAATCCCCATGATTAATGGTGAGACTTACATTCTTTAAAACTGGAAAGATCCCTGCGACGTTCTGGTAGTCCTTATAAAGTTCTTTAATTTGGATGATGGGTTTAGCCATATTTAAAAAATGCGAGCTGGGCGGTTTGGTCCTTGCCCGCCTGAACCTGATTTCTGGTCTGTGATCAGATCACCTGTAACAATCAAATCATTTTCTTTGATATCTGGAGTAATGATTTCAGTAAATTTTCCATCAGTTATACTCGTATTAATTCTAATCATCACTGGCTTATTGTCTCGAAGGACATAAATTTTTCCTGAGCCATATTCTTGTTTTTTTACTTTTGCCTCATTACGAGATATTTCCTTTTTTTCCTTTTCAACTTTGATATCTGCATTTTTTGGATTGAATCTCAATGCAGCATTTGGAACCAAAAGTACGTTTTCATGTTTTGCAAAATTTATTTTCACATAAGCGGTCATACCAGGAAGTAACAACTGTTCGTCATTAGCCACTGAAATTACAATGTTATAGGTCACAACATTTGAGGTGTTCACTGGATTTAAACGAATTTGTTTTACCACACCCTCAAAGTTATTATTTGGATATGCATCTACACTAAATTTTGCAATTTGTCCTACTTGAATTTTTGCAATGTCAGCTTCAGCAAAACTTGTTCCAATCTCCATTTTGGATAAATCTTGCGCTATTTTAAAAAGTATTGGTGTTTGTAGACTTGCAGCAACAGTTTGTCCTTCGTCCACTACACGATCAATGACCACTCCAGAAACAGGCGATTTTATAATTGAATACCCAAAATTAGTCTGGTCAAGATTTAATTTAGCTTTAGCTGCACTCAAGAGCGCTTCAGATGATTTTAGGGCTTGTAAGGCTTGATCGAGTTCTTGTTTTGATACATATTCTTTTTCGAATAATGAACGCATTCTTAATTCATTTGCCTTCGCAAGCTCTACTGAAGCTTCAAAATTTTTTACATTGCCTCGAGATTGCTCAATTTGAGCTTTAAATAGATCATCTTCTAACTCTAAAAGTATCTGACCTTGTTTAACTTGATCATTAAAGTCTGCATAGATTTTTTTTACACGACCTGAAACTTGTGTACCCACATTCACCATTGTTACAGGACTGATAGTGCCGTTTGCTGTTACATTTTGTTCAATATCCCCGCGCGTTATTGTCTCTAATCGGTATAAATCCTCAGGTTTCTTTTTGTTCGAAAGTTTGTAGACATAAATTGCTCCAAATACAAATGCAAGAATTAAGGTAATATTTATCAAATGATAAGCTAATTTTTTCATACTTTAATTTCGTTTTGCTTCCGGTAATTTTTGAATCATTGCATTATCAAGGACGCCTATCGATTGAGCAAGTGTTGTTCGTGCAATATTCCAATTTAAGATCGATTGAATTTTCTGTTGCTTTGCGCTTGCAAGCGCGTTCTGAGCATTGAGTGTATCAATTATATTTCCAACCCCTTCTTTGTATCGCCCAAGGGCAACTCGTGAGGATTCCTCAGCACTGTCTAACAAAATTTTTGAGGCTGTGATGGATTCATTTGCAGTTTTAAGATTTTGATAGGCAGTCCATACATCGAGTGAAACTTGAAGCTTTAACTGATCACGTTTTGACGCTTTGAGTTCTGCGGTCGCCTCGGCTGATCTAATCAGATAGCTTGGCTTATAACCCTCAAAAAATGGAATGGTCACTGATACGCCAATTTGAGAAAAGTTTATATTACCCCCAAAAATTGTGTCAGAGTCAAATTGATTAGATGCATCAATTTTTACTTTCGGTTTTGCATCCGCTTTTACAGCATCAATTTTAGCAAGTGATGCCTTTAATTCTGATTCCGTTGCGATTAAATCTGGTCGCTGAAGTCTTGCTTGCTCAATTAATGCCTGGATATCCTGATCTACCAATTCAGGAATGACATTTTGTTGATTATCTATAATTTCAATGTTTGTCCCAGGTGAGATACCCATAACAACCGCAAGATTTCCATAAGCAATTTTTAATACCCCGTCATTCTTAAGTTTAGTCAATGTTGCGTTAGCAAAAGAAGTTTGTGCTTGAAGTTTATCTGCAGGGGTTGCAATACCTGTAATATATTTCGCTTCCGCAGCTTTAAAACTTTCTGCATATAGTCTCTCTGATTCGATCGATGCGCGAAAAATTGCTTTATTCGCATGCACTTGATAAAACGCATTGACTGCGTTAAGCAATACCCTCTGCACCATTGCATCTTGGGTTGCACTAGCTGCTTTTAAAAGTTGGTTGGCATTTTCCAAGTTGGCATCCCGGCCTCCAAAATCATATAAAAGATAAGACGCTACAATCCGATTTTGCTTGTTCATAAAATTATTCTGGCTGGCTGGCGTCCGACGATCATTTTCTGTAATTGCTACCGTATCTGTAATCGATGGGAAAAAAAGGGAGCGAGCGACTCCCACTTGTGCTGCCTGTACTTTTGCATTTGCATAAACTTCTCTGGTATTTGGATTTTGACAAAGCGCGGCCTCGGCCACTTCAATCAAAGACAAAGGTTTGTCATAAATCTTAAGTTGGCAGGGGTCATTGATACTTGGATCGATATAACCTTGAGGAATTTGCCGAATCTGGTCTTGATCTCGGTCTTTATCAGTATAAAAAATAGAATCAGCCGCGTGGCTTGTGACCTGCAAATTTAAGATTATTAGAATAAAAATTTTTAGCCACATAGCTGGAATTTTATCATGTGAAGAGATCAAATTTTATTGTAAAGCATATAAAAAACTAATTGAATTCAATAAGGTATCGATTGTCTTAAAAAACTAATAAACCTTTCTTTTAAAAAAAAAATTGTATTTTTTAACGTATAATTTTCATATGCGCATCATATTGTCAGTACTTTTTTTAGGGCTATTTACGAATAGCGTTTGGTGCTTACCTCAATATACATTGCAAGATCTCCTTGATATTGCAAAAAGGGAAAACCCTATTTTAGATGTTTTGAAAGCAAAAGAAGATGCAGCAAAATCTAGTGTCATCACAGCTGAATCTTATTTCAATCCCGAAATTGAACTCGGAACGGGGCCCTCTCGTTTTAGAGTGCCGAATTCTAGCGCAAATCAGCGTCGTAATTACGGTGTGACCTTATCGCAACCACTTGAGTTCCCAAATGTGCGAGGTGCAAAAAAAGCCATTGCGGAATCACGGGTGAACTATGCAGCGTCGGTCACAGAAGCTACCCTCATTAATTTATCATTGCAGATCAAAAAGGCATTCTATGATGTGCTTCAAAATGAGGATATTTTAAAAATTGCTGAAGGTGATCGCGATGCTTTAAAAAATATTCGAGAAAAGGTAGCCTTAAGAGTTGAAGTAGGTGAAGCGCCAAGATACGAGCTCATTAAAGCAGATACTGAATTAGTAGCAGCGCAAAGGGATGCAGATGCAGCCAAACTGAGAATCTATGAAAGTAAAGTTTATTTAAGGGGTTTAGTGAGTAAATCATTCACAGATACTTTTGAATTAAGGGGAGTGCTCCCGCCGAGTGACATTAATTTGAATGCAGACTCCTTAAAGAAGGAAATTACTAAAAGTCCGAAATTGAAACAAATTAGAGCCTCAGCGGATATCGCAGAAAATAAATTTCGCTTGGAAGAAAAACTTATTAATCCTGGGTTAACCCTCAATGCAGGGGTTGATCAAGATCCTGATATCACAAGCTATCGTTTTGGTGTCAGTATCCCTATTCCTATCTGGAATCAAAGACAAGGTCAGATTGGAGAGGCAGCAGCTGTGTATCGTGAACTTCAAGCTCAATATACTGATCAAGAGCTAGCTCTAAGACGTGATATTGAATCTGCTTTTCAACGCTATTTGATAGCACAACAACAAGTTAAAACATTTGAATCAGGACTTCTCGCACAAGCTGAGTCTGTTTTAAAAGTGGCTGAATCTGCATATCGATATGGTGAACGCGGTATTCTCGAATACTTAGATGCTCAAAGAACTTTTCGTTTAGTTAGAAAAGATTACTTAGCTTCCAAATATGACTATATCGTGGCAATTTTAGAAATTGAACAATTATTAGGCATGGATATTCTGGAGAATAAAATTTAAATGAAAAAAAGTATCAGACACTTATTTTTAATATTGCTTTCAGTAAGTTTTTTGGGAGCGTGCTCTAAATCTGAAGATAAAAGTACACAAAAAAAACTCGACCCACTCGAGATAGTCATCACGCCTGAAATTCAAAAGCAAACAAAAACAGAAGTGATTGGTTTTCAGGATATTAGCGAAACCCTCATGATCCCGGGACGTTTTGAGACTCAAAACCGAAGGCTTGCTAAAATTGGCTCCCCAATCACAGGCAGAGTCAGTGATCTTTATGCAAGCCTGGGGGACATCGTGAAAAAGGGACAAATACTCGCTCGAGTCAATAGTATTGAACTCACCCAAACACAACTTATATTAATCAAATCTTCTCAACTGATTGGCTTAAAAACGAAAGCAGTAGAACGGGCAAAATTATTATTTGAAGCTGATGTAATAAGTAAAGCTGAAATGTTGCGCATTGAAAACGAACTAGAGGCAGTGAAAGCTGATTTCAGAGCAGCTCGTGACCAACTTATCGTGCTCGGTATGAGCGAAAAAGCAGTTGAAAAATTAGAAGCCTCGGGCCAAATTAATTCGTTTGGTGATGTGATCAGTCGATTTGATGGTGTGATTATATCACGTGCAATCAATATTGGACAAATCGTCAATCCGCAAGATAACTTATTTCATGTCGCAGACCTTAGTAAATTATGGGCTGTTGCAAATATTCCTGAGCAACAAGCCTCCTTTATCCAGAAAGATGAAGTCGTCACGATTGAAATTCCGGCCTTAGAAAATAAAAAAATTGAAGCTAAAATTATTTTTGAAGATAGTATTGTTGACCCTCAAACACGGACAGTAATGGTTCGGGCTGAATTAGATAATCAAAACTTATTATTCAAACCAGACATGCTGACATCCATGCATATCCGCTCAAAGAAAACATCTAAACTTGTAATCCCTATTTCTTCTTTGTTGAGAGAAAACGATCGTAATTATGTCCTCGTTCAAAATACACCTAAAACTTTTCGATTAAGAGAGGTAGAACTTGATATAAGAGATGGCAATTTCATCAGTATATCAAGTGGGGTCACAGAGGGTGAGACAATCGTTACCGATGGCGCTTTCCATCTCAATAGTGAACGTAAAAAGAAAGAACTTGAATAAGCATGCTAGAAAAATTAATTCGAGGCTCACTTCAACATAGACTCATTGTTTTTGTCTTTGCCTTATCACTTCTCGTAGCAGGTTTTTTTGGTTTCAAAAAATTAACGGTTGATGCTTTTCCTGACGTCACAAATATTCAAGTCCAAATTGCTACTCCTGCCCCTGGAAAATCTCCCGAAGAGGTAGAGCGCTTTGTCACTATCCCAATCGAAATTGCAATGACGGGGTTACCCGGAGTAACGGACATGCGCTCACTTAATAAAAACTCGCTTTCTCTCATCACACTTGTATTCACAGATAGTACCAGTGTCTATTTTGCAAGACAATTAGTTATGGAAAGACTGATGGAGGTCATGGAAAAGATGCCAGATGGCATTGTGCCTGTCTTAGGTCCTGTCTCTACAGGTCTGGGCGAGATATTCATGTACACACTTGAAAAACCAGACGATCAGAATAAAAATATTTCCCAGGAAGAATTAACTGAAAGAAGAACCCTACAAGATTGGGTGGTGCGGCCTCTTTTAAGAAGTGTCCCTGGTGTGGCAGAAATTAATTCATTTGGTGGTTTCATTAAACAATATCAAGCGCTCGTGGATCCTGATCGACTCAATCACTATGGGATCAAATTACAAGAAGTTTATATAGCATTAGCTAAAAATAATACCAATAGTGGTGCAGGGGTTCTACCTCAGTTTGATGAGCAATTTTTAATCCGCGGCGTAGGTCTTATTAAAAACTTAAATGATATTCGCACCATTGTCCTTAAAGAACGCAATGGAGTCCCTGTCTATATGAAAGACGTCGCTGAAGTAAAACTAGGTCATGAAGTCCGAGTCGGATCACTTGTTAAAAATGGTGATACAGAATCAGCGGGTGCTATTGTCATGATGATTCGAGGAGGAAATGCTAAAGAGGTTGTTTCACGTGTTAAAACTAAAATCAATGAAATTAACCAAAAGAAATTATTACCAGGTGGTCTTCAAATTAAAGCTTTCTATGATCGAAGTCAACTAGTTGATTCAGCTTTATTTACTGTTAGCAAAGTTTTAATTGAAGGTGTCATTTTAGTTATTGCCATTCTTTTCTTATTCTTAGGAGATGTAAGATCGAGTTTAATTGTGGTTGTGACATTGATCCTTACTCCCCTGATGACCTTTATTGCCATGAATTATTTTGGTATATCAGCTAACCTCATGTCTTTGGGTGGCTTAACCATTGCGATTGGTCTTATGGTAGATGGCGCTGTTGTGGTTGTTGAAAATACTTTTCATAGGCTAGGTCATGATAAGTCCGATAGTAAACTTCGTACTATTTTAGAATCAACCACTGAGGTTGGAGTCCCTGTACTTTTTGGTGTGGGTATTATCATTTTAGTATTTCTCCCGCTTATGACCTTAACAGGTATGGAGGGGAAAATGTTTAGTCCTCTTGCAATTACAATCTCCATTGCTCTCATTATCTCCTTGATACTCTCTTTTACTTTGACACCTGTTTTATGTGCATACTTTTTAAAAGCAGGAAGCGGAGAAGATACAACAATTATCAAACTGATTAAAACCCCTTATGAAAAATTCCTTAATCTTTGTTTAAGCAATGAGAAAAAAACAATTTTAATTGCTACTTCAGCATTTATTTTTTCAATTATCTTGTTACCTTTCTTAGGTACTTCTTTTATTCCAGAAATGAAAGAAGGTACGCTTGTCGCAAGTATGACACGTATGCCAAATATTTCATTAGATGAATCGATTGAAATGGAAAAAATAGCCACCAAAGAAATCACTAAAGTGCGAGGTGTTTTAAGTGTGGTCTCAAATATTGGTCGTGGGGAAAGTCCTGCAGACCCTCAATCACAAAATGAATCCCAGGCAGTAATTAGTCTTAAAGATAAAGATGCTTGGCCTGATGGTTGGACGCAAGATACGATTGCTCAAGAAATTAAAAATAAATTAAAAACATTATTGGGTACACAAATTGTCATGATGCAACCAATCTCTGCAAGAGTTGCAGAACTTTCAACTGGTGTGAGAGCTGACGTCGCGGTAAAAATTTTTGGTGAGGATATCAAACTTTTAAAAGCAAAAGCTGATGAGGTGGCACGATTAGTTGGGAGTATTAAAGGAGCTACTGACATTAAAATTGAAAAAGTATCAGGTCAAGTTTATTTAAATATAAATCTAGATCGACAATCGATTGCCCGTCATGGATTTAATGCATCTGATATCAACGAATTAATCGAAACGGCGATCGGGGGAAAAATTGCAACGCGAGTCTTTGAAGGACAAAGAAGCTTCTCTGCAGCAGTTAGATTTCCTGAAGATCAACGAAGTGATGTCGAAACAATAAGTAACACAATACTTACATCTCCTAATGGATCAAAAATAGCATTGAAGGATTTAGCTTCGATTGAAATTAAAGATGGCCCAGCACAGATCAGTCGTGAATATGCTAAAAGAAGAATTGTGATTGCAATGAATGTGCAAAACCGAGATCTAGGTGGTTTTGTTTCAGAATTACAAAAAAAACTCGATACTAAAATCAGATTACCTGAAGGTTATTATTTTGTATATGGTGGTCAATTTGAAAATATGCAACGTGCATTAAACCATCTGGCACTTATAGTGCCTATTACTATCCTTGCCATCTTTTTCCTCCTCTTTATTTTATTTAATTCTATCCGCTATGCCACGATGATTATTTCCGTATTACCATTTGCGGCGATTGGTGGCGTATTTGGTCTTGCGATCACGGGCGAATATCTCTCAGTGCCTGCCTCGGTAGGCTTTATAGCCTTATTTGGTATTGCAGTGCTCAATGGCGTAGTCTTAATCACTTGTATTCAGCATTTAAGATCAGAAGGGATGTCACAAATTGATGCGATTCAAGAGGGATGTAAACAGCGATTACGGCCTGTTCTAATGACAGCCTCGGTAGCACTTCTTGCTTTAGTTCCTTTCCTATTTGCAACTGGCTCAGGTTCTGAAGTTCAAAAACCATTAGCAATAGTCGTGATTGGAGGCCTTATCACATCAACTATCCTCACATTGCTTGTTTTGCCTACGCTATATAAAAAATTTGAAAAAAAAATTGAAATCTAATTGATTGGATAAAATATTATGAAAGAAATTAAAGCAATTATTCCACCTCACCGATTAGCTAAAATTCGTTCAGCCATGAGAAATCTTAAAAAATTTCCTGGCATGACTGTCAATAAAATTGATGGCTGTGGCTATGGTTTGAAGAATGTAACAAATAATTTGGAAAATGAACTCACAGACTATACACCCAAGGTACTGATTCAAATCATTACCCCCGATGATCTCGTAGAAGGTATTTTACAAATTATTGTAGAAACTGCTCACACTGGCCAGCAAGGGGGTGGGCTAGTATGGGTTACCCCGATTGAACGAATGATTGAACTTGCAGAAAAAATTATTGTAAGAGATAGCTAATTTTTTATAAAATAGTGAATACCACCATAGACGAATCTAACTAAAGGATCTTTTAAAGATGACACGAACCTTTTATTTTTTGATTACTAACCTAGCCATCATTCTAGTCCTTTCAATTACCATGAGATTGCTAGGAGTGGAGCCTTTTCTTAATGCAAACGGACTGAACTTAAATAGCCTTTTAATTTTTGCAGCTATAATGGGTTTTGGTGGTGCTTTTATTTCACTAGCGATTTCAAAGTGGTCTGCCAAAGAAATGTCTGGTGCAGTCAGCATTACAAATCCTAAAATTCCTGATGAAATTTGGCTTATGGATATTGTAAAAAAACAATCCAAAGCTGTCGGTATTGAAATACCTGAAGTTGCTATTTTTAATTCACCAGTGGTCAATGCGTTTGCTACAGGTATGAGTCGAAATAGTTCACTTGTGGCTGTATCCTCTGGTCTATTAGAAATGATGACCAAAGATGAAGCGGAGGCTGTGATTGGTCATGAAATCTCTCATATTGCGAATGGCGACATGGTTACACTCTCCCTCATCCAAGGAGTTGTGAATACCTTTGTTTTATTTTTCTCTCGCGTGATTGGTTATACCGTGGATAAAGTTATCTTTAAAACAAGACAAGGTACTGGGCCTGCATTTTTTATCACTATGATTATTTCAGAATTACTTTTAGGTATTCTTGCTTCTATCGTCGTAAAGTGGTTTTCTCGTCAGCGTGAGTATCGAGCAGATTTTGGAGGAGGACAGCTTGCAGGTAAACAAAAAATGATTGCAGCCCTCAAACGTCTTAAAGCACAATATGAACCAAGTACATTACCTAAATCAATTGCTGCTTCAGGTATTTCTGGTGAGCAAGGAATAGGACTCAAGGAATTATTCTCGACGCATCCAAGTTTAGATGACCGTATTGCGAAGCTTCAGAAAAGTTTAGATTAGGTAGTATGGAATTGCTGACTGTAATCACGCACTTTGCGTAGCATAACATCTACGTGTTCTGGAGGTGTATGTTCTGTAATCCCATGACCTAAATTAAAAATATGGCCTGAACCATGGCCAAAGCCATCTAGTATTCGTTTTACTTCTTTTTCAATAGCTTCAGGTTTAGAGAGAAGAATGGCAGGATCTAAATTTCCTTGAAGTACAACATGGTTACCTACTCTTTTTTTCGCTGCACTAATATCTGTTTGCCAATCAAGACCTAGAGCATCTGATCCCGCTGTCAATTGATCCTCTAACCAGAGACCACCACCTTTTGTAAATATAATAGATGGTATCTTTTTTTGAGTCAGCATTTTTAAATTCGATAAAATCACTTTCATATAAGGGAGTGAAAATTCTAAGTAGCCTTGATGCGAAAGTGCGCCACCCCATGAATCAAAAATCATAATCGTATCCACACCAGCTTCAATTTGTGCATGTAAATATTGCGTAACCGCTTCTGTCATAGTTTTTAAAATATGATGAAGTAAATCAGGACGGCTATATGCCATTTTTTTTATAGTTAAAAAATCAGTGCCACCTTGGCCTTCTACCATGTAAGTTGCAAGTGTCCATGGGCTTCCTGAAAAACCAATTAAGGGAACGCGACCTTGTAAGGCTTGTTTAATTTGAGACACTGCATCAGTCACATATTTCAAATCTTTTCCAACATCAGGAATATTCAATTTCTGAATATCTGCCTCTTCGCGAAGTGGTCTTTCAAATTTGGGGCCTTCCCCTAACTCAAAATAAAGTCCCAATCCCATTGCATCAGGGATAGTCAAAATATCTGAAAATAAAATAGATGCATCCAACAGAGGATAACGATCAAGTGGCTGGAGTGTAACTTCGGTTGCAAGATTTGGATTTTTACAAAGATTTAAAAAGTCACCAGCTTTTTGACGCGTTGCACGATACTCGGGTAAGTAACGTCCTGCTTGACGCATTATCCATACAGGCGTGTAAGGTGTTGATTGTCTTTGAAGAGCTTTTAAAAAATAGTCGTTACGCAAAGTTGACATAAAAAAATTTAAAACTTAAAAAAGTTTTAAAAAAAATTAACGCGGGAGACTAGAAAAACCCATAAGAAATTCATCCACCGCTCTAGCACATTGACGACCTTCTCGAATAGCCCAAACAACAAGTGATTGACCTCGACGCATATCGCCTGCTGCAAAAATTTTAGTTTTAGATGTAATATATGCATCTTTACCCTCAGTGGTAGCTTTTACATTACCTCGTTGATCTTTTTCAACCCCAAAAAGATCGAGTACTTTTTGTTGAGGACTCACAAAACCCATCGCAAGTAAAACAAGATCGGCTTTTATTCTAAATTCAGAATTAGGTACTTCAACCATCTTGCCCTCTTTCCATTCTGTTCGCGCAGCAATAATTTCTTTCACTGCACCTCCTTCGCCTACAAAACTTTTTGTCGCGACAGACCAATCACGCTCACATCCTTCTTCGTGAGAACTTGATGTACGAAGTTTTAAGGGCCAATTAGGCCAGACAAGTTCTTTATTCTCTTGTGTTGGGGGTTGTGGCATGAGTTCAAATTGTGTCACAGATGTCGCTTGATGGCGATTTGATGTACCCACACAGTCAGATCCTGTATCTCCACCACCAATCACAACCACATGTTTACCTGTGGCCAATACTTGCTTTTGAATTTTATCTCCTGCCACAACTTTGTTTTGTTTAGGCAAAAAATCCATTGCAAACATCACACCACTCAATTCTCTGCCAGGTACTGTTAGGTCACGAGGATGTTCTGCACCACCCGCTAAAATTAATGCATCATAATGATTTGTAAGTTCTTCAGGTTTTACGTTTTCACCAATGTTTTGATTCACTTTGAAAACAACACCTTCGGCTTCCATTTGTTTCATTCTGCGGTCAATATGAAATTTTTCCATTTTGAAATCTGGAATACCATAACGAAGAAGCCCACCAATTCGATCATTTTTTTCATACACGGTCACAGAGTGGCCTACACGTGCAAGTTGCTGCGCAGCTGCTAAGCCTGCTGGGCCAGAACCTACAATGGCAATTTTTTTATTTGTTTTACTTGAAGGTATTTGTGGTTTAACCCAATTATTTTCCCAAGCTTTATCGATGATAGCATGTTCGATTGATTTAATTCCCACTGCATCATCATTGATATTAAGTGTACATGCGGCTTCACACGGTGCTGGGCAAATACGTCCTGTGAACTCTGGGAAGTTATTTGTAGAATGTAATACCTGGATCGCTTCTTCCCAATTTTGGTTATATACCAAATCATTCCAATCAGGAATAATATTATTAATTGGGCAGCCTGTTGTACAGAATGGAATACCGCAATCCATGCAACGCGCCCCTTGTTTTTTTGCTTCGTCATCGCTTAAATGAAGTACAAACTCTTTGTAATTTTTGACACGCTCTTGTGGTGGGATATTTTGTTCGCTTATACGCTCAAAATCCATAAAACCTGTTAATTTACCCATTAGGCAGCTTCTTTCGTCATAGAGGTTTGCAGTTCACTAAGTGCGCGTTTATATTCAATTGGCATCACTTTAATAAATTGCGATCTTATTTTATCCCAATTGACCAAAATAAATTTAGCACGTTCACTTTCAGTATATTTAAAATGATTTTCGATTAAAGTTTTTAAGATAATCTCATCCGGTTGATTTAAATGCTGAGCGCCTTTAGCTTGTGCTTGATGAGTTTCTACTTTTTCAAGCGTGACCATGGATAGATTACAACGTTTTGCGAATTGTCCATCTTCATCAAATACATAAGCAACACCACCTGACATACCAGCTGCAAAGTTTTGTCCTGTACTACCAAGGACCACAACTGTCCCCCCTGTCATATATTCACAGCCATGATTGCCGACTCCTTCAACTACAGCAGATGCACCAGAATTTCGCACACAGAACCGTTCGCCGGCCACACCACTAAAATAACTGTCCCCTGTTGTGGCTCCATACATTACAGTATTACCTACAATAATATTCTCATGAGATTTTGCTTTGAATGATTTAGGTGGTTTAATAACAACTCGACCGCCGCATAAACCTTTTGCCACATAGTCATTACCTTCACCAATCAATTCTATCAAAATTCCTTTCGCTAAGAATGCGGCAAAACTTTGCCCAGCAGTGCCCTCTAAAGTGATATGAATGGTGTCTTGCGGTAAACCTTCATGACCATAACGTTTAGCAATTTCATGAGATAACATTGTTCCTACTGTGCGATTCGTATTCACAATCGGTAAGTGAATCGATACTTTTTCACGTTTTTCTAAAGCACGTTTAGCTCGCTTAATCAATTCATTATCGAGAGCCAGTTCTAAACTGTGCGATTGCATTTCGTTATGTCTGCGTGATACTTCTTTTTCAATGGCTGGTTGATAGAAAATTTTACTAAAGTCAAGCCCATTAATTTTCCAGTGATCAATGCCCGCTTGCGTATCCAACAAATCGCTGCGGCCAATTAAATCATTAAATTTACGGATGCCAAGTGAAGCCATAAATTCACGCACCTCTTCAGCAACAAAGAAGAAATAGTTCACCACATGTTCTGGTTGTCCTGTAAAGCGTTTACGTAGTTCGGGGTCTTGAGTTGCAACGCCCACTGGGCATGTATTCAAATGACATTTGCGCATCATGATGCAACCTTCAACGACAAGGGGTGCTGTGGCAAAACCAAATTCATCCGCCCCTAATAGGGCACCAATCACAACGTCACGGCCTGTTTTCATTTGTCCATCAACTTGAACAATGACCCGGCCTCGTAATCGATTTAATACTAAAGTTTGTTGAGTTTCTGCTAAGCCAATTTCCCACGGCGTGCCTGCATGTTTGATCGATGAAATAGGTGAAGCGCCAGTTCCTCCATCATGTCCTGCAATTACAATGTGATCAGATTTTGCTTTAGTAACACCTGCAGCAACAGTACCCACACCTGTTTCTGAAACAAGTTTGACAGAAATACTTGCAGCTGGATTTGCATTTTTTAAATCATGAATAAGTTGAGCTAAATCTTCAATCGAATAAATCTCATGATGTGGAGGTGGTGAAATAAGTCCTACGCCAGGTACTGAAAAACGAAGTTTAGCAATATAAGGGCTTACTTTGTGTCCGGGGAGTTGGCCGCCCTCTCCTGGTTTTGCACCTTGTGCCATCTTGATTTGAATTTGATCAGCTGAAGTTAAATATTCTGCTGTCACCCCAAAACGACCTGAGGCTACCTGTTTAATTCGTGAACGAAGTGAATCCCCTTTTTTTAGTTTGATATCACTTTCAATTAAGCTAAGACCAATAACATTGGCAAGCGTATTATCTTTGTCTAGCGTTAAGAAACGTTTTGCATCTTCACCACCTTCGCCAGTATTTGATTTACCTCCAATACGATTCATTGCAATAGCTAAGGTGGTGTGTGCTTCTGTTGATATCGATCCTAATGACATCGCACCCGTTACAAAACGTTTGACGATTTCTTTTGCGGGTTCGATTTCATTCAAGGAAAGAGCTTGATCATTTATTTTTAATTTAAATAATCCACGTAATGTCATTTGACGTTTTGTCTGATCATTAATCAATGCGGCATATTCTTTATAGGTGCTGTATTGGTTTGTCCTTGTGGCATGTTGCAACTTCGCAATCGAATCAGGTGTCCACATATGTTCTTCACCCCGGACTCGGTAAGCATATTCACCACCCGCATCTAATGCATTCAGCAACACTGGATCCAAACCAAACGCAGATTGATGAATGCGTATTGTTTCTTCTGCAATTTCTTCAATACCAATTCCTTCGATATGAGTCCCCGTTCCCTTAAAATACTCCTGAATACATTGCAAATTAAGTCCGATGGCTTCAAAAATTTGCGCCCCACAATAAGATTGAAAAGTTGAGATACCCATCTTCGACATCACTTTATAAAGGCCTTTGCCTATCGACTTTATAAAATTCTTTTTGGCTAACTCATGATCAGAGGTCAATGCATTCATGGATTCGTAAGCTAACCAAGGACAAATCGCTTCAGCACCATAACCACCTAATAGCGCAAAGTGATGAACTTCGCGAGCTGAGCCAGTATCCACTACAAGACCGGTATTAGTTCGTAAACCTTCCTGGACCAAATATTGGTGAGTTGCAGAAGTGGCTAAAAGTGCTGGAATCGCAATACGATCTTTTGATTGATTACGATCCGATAAAATAAGAATGTTGTAACCTGCTTTCACTGCTTTATATGCATCTTCACGAAGAGTATCAATCGCTTTTTTTATGCCATATGCGTCAACTTTTTTGAGACCTTTTACATCATAGGTAATGTCGAGCACGAGAGATTTATACGCATCTTTGGTATGCTTAGAAATATTTTTTAATTGTTCTAGATTGTCGAGTGTTAATACAGGTTGATCGCTCTCAAGTCTCGGTGTTGGATTAATTTCATTAACACCTAATAAATTTGGTTTTGGCCCGATGAATGTCACAAGGGACATCACAAGCTCTTCACGAATTGGATCAATTGGTGGATTAGTCACTTGGGCGAATAATTGTTTGAAATAGTTGTAAATAATTTTTGGTTTTTTAGATAGCACAGGCAGAGCTGCATCATTTCCCATCGAGCCAGCATTCTCTTCGCCATTGACAACCATGGGCTGTAAAATAAATTTAATATCTTCTTGTGTATAACCAAAGCTTTGTTGCGTATCTAAAAGTGAGGCTTTAAGTTCGAGCTTTGTATGAGTTTTTGGCAAATCACCTAAAAAATATCTTGAGCTATCAATCCACTGGCGATAGGGTCTGTGTGTCGCTAATTCTTTTTTTACTTCTTCATCATCAATGATGCGGCCTAATTCCGTATCGATAAGTAGCATTTTCCCAGGTTGTAATCGCCACTTCTTTATAATTTTTTCTTGAGGAAATGCTAAAACACCCATTTCAGATGCCATCATGACAACACCATCATCTGTCATTAAATACCGTGCTGGGCGAAGGCCATTCCTGTCTAGTGTTGCTCCGATCATACGACCATCTGTAAAGGCAACAGCTGCCGGACCGTCCCAGGGCTCCATCAATGCAGCATGGTATTCATAGAATGCTCGCCGATCTTCATCCATCAAAGAATTACCAGACCATGCTTCAGGAATTAACATCATCATCGCGTGAGGCAAGCTATAGCCTCCTGCGACAAGTAACTCTAAACAATTATCAAAACAAGCAGAATCAGATTGACCTTCCGCTATCAGTGGCCACAATTTTTCTAGATCATCTCCAAGCAAATACGATTGCATACTCTCGTGACGAGCGCGCATCCAATTCACATTACCCTGCACTGTATTGATTTCACCATTGTGAGCAATCATTCTAAATGGATGGGCTAAATCCCAAGCTGGAAAAGTATTGGTTGAAAAACGTTGATGAACAAGCGCAAGCGCTGATGTCATGCGTGGGTCTTTTAAATCTGGATAATAAGTACTGACCTCATTCGCAAGAAGCATGCCTTTATAAACAAGGGTTCGACTTGAAAGAGATGGAATATAAAATTGTGCAGGATCGTTAAGCTCTAATTTTTTAATGCTGTGCTCAATCCGTTTGCGAATCACAAAAAGTTTTCGCTCAAAGTGATTTTGGTCTTTGATGTGAGCTCCTTGCCCGATGATCACTTGCTTAATATGAGGCTCAAGAGCTTTCGCTGCCTTTGCAATATTTGCCGGATTTGTAGGTACTTCTCGCCAAGCTAAAAAAGTTTGCCCTTCTTCTTTAATGATATCGCTAATAATTTTTTCACATCGAAGACGAGAATCAGATGACTGAGGAAAGAAAATAAGCCCACAAGCATATTGCCCCATTGAGGGTAACTCGATGACCAATTTTTTTGCTTCATTACGAATAAGCTCATCAGGCATCTGAATGAGGATCCCAGCCCCATCTCCTAATTTAGGATCATAGCCCGTCGCTCCACGATGCGTTAGATTATTGAGAATTTCTAGGCCTTGTGCCACAATCATGTGGCTTTTCTTACCGAGAATATTAGCAACAAAACCAACACCACAAGCGTCGTGTTCATTTTTAGGGTTGTAGAGACCTTGTTGCTCAGGTCTTGCGAATTGAGTCATACACTGCATTAAAAAGATTAAACGGAACCCTTGATCATAAAGCCTAACGTCTTGTAATTCAACACCTATTGCGCTTATTTAAGGACTTGAAAAAAGGCTTGTGCAGCTGCAACGGTGCGACGAATATCTTCATCTGAATGCGCGTGAGAAACAAAGCCCGCTTCAAAGGCAGAGGGGCCAAAATAAAAACCTGAAGTGAGCATGTGGTGGAAAAATTGATTAAAAGCTTCTCGATTACTTTTCATGATTTCATCAAAACTGGAAGGTGCTTTTTCACTGAAGTAAAGACCAAACATTCCTCCCACAGATTGCGCACTAAATTTAATATTGAAAGTATGTGCAGCTTTCATTAAACCCTCTACGAGTAATTTAGTTTTTGCAGTTAGCTCTTCATAAAAATGAGGGGCTTGGACTAACTTTAGCGTTGCAAGCCCTGCGGCAACCGCTGCAGGATTCCCTGATAAAGTGCCCGCTTGATAGACAGGGCCGATTGGCGCTAAGCATTGCATGATATCGCGTCGCCCACCAAAGGCGCCCACTGGAAGTCCCCCTCCAATCACTTTACCAAGTGTTGTCAAATCAGGGATCACACCATAAAGAGATTGGGCACCACCCAAAGCCACTCTGAACCCTGTCATTACTTCATCAAAAATCAACACTGCACCATGTTTTGTGCAAAGCTCTCGAAGCATTTTTAAGAAACTCATATGGGGAATGATGAGGTTCATATTGCCCACCACAGGCTCAATAATGACTGCAGCAAGGGTGTCACCCTTTTCCTTAAAAAGTGCATTTAAAGCTTCCTCATCGTTATAGGGCAGAGTGAGGGTGTGTTTCGCAACATCCGCAGGGACTCCTGCTGAACTTGGCTCACCAAATGTGAGAAGACCAGAACCTGCTTTAACCAATAATGCATCCGCATGGCCGTGGTAACAACCTTCAAATTTCACTAAGGTATCGCGCTTTGTGAATCCTCTTGCCACCCGAATAGCGCTCATCGTCGCTTCGGTGCCTGAACTTACCAAACGCACCTGCTCAATACTTGGAACCAGTTTTACAAGAACCTCTGCCATTTCAAGTTCACGAGCAGTAGGTGCTCCAAAAGACAAGCTATCAAATGAAGCACTTTGAACCGCCTTGAGAACTTCTGGATGGGCATGCCCCAGTATCATCGGTCCCCAGGAGTTAATGTAGTCGATATATTCGCGACCTTCTTCATCCCAAAGCCTACTGCCTAAACCTTTTTTAAAAAAAATGGGCGTACCCCCCACAGACTTAAAAGCACGCACGGGTGAATTGACACCACCTGGAATCACTTTTTGTGAACGTTCAAACAATATTTTATTTTGGTTCATAACTTGTCAGTGAAACATATGGGTAAATGTCTCTGCTGTTTCCTTAATTGATTTGGCATCAAAAAGACTTGTAATGACAGCGATTGCGTCGATCCCTGTCTCAATAACCTCTTGAGCATTATTCAGGTTCAAGCCTCCAATTGCAACAATTGGGAGCTTGACCTCCGCTTTGACTTGTCTTAAAAATGCAAGCGACGCTATAGGTGCATAGGGTTTGGTAGGTGTCGGAAAAATTGTCCCTAAAGCGATGTAATTTGCGCCTAATGAATGGGCTAATTTTGCGCGCTCTAATTGGTTATAGCATGAGCTCCCAATGATGGCATTCTCCCCTAAAATATGCCTAACTTCGTCTATCTTGTCGTCTTTTGCTCCTAAATGTACGCCATCTGCACTTAAAACACGACACATATCCACATCATCATTTACAATGCATGGAATACCATACTCTCGACAAAGAAGTAAAATAGCTTCACATTGTTGCATTTTAACGTCACGATCTTGAATTTTACTGCGATATTGCAGCATAGACGCCCCACCTTCAATCGCTAATTGCGTCTTTTCTAACAAGGTTTCTAGATCCATCATGTCGGGGGTGATGGCATATAAACCCTTAATGATGGATGAATCGCGCATATTCCAATTCGTCGTTATGAGCCCAAAACAATCGATCTGGAAGATATTGCCCCATCCCAGGTTTAAAACCATGCCTGAGTGATTGCCAAGCAAAACGCTGGCCTTCTTGAATCGCTTCTTCTAGGGAAGAACCTAATGCTATGCATCCCGCAATCGCAGATGCTAATGTACAACCTGAGCCATGGTAACTTCCTGCTAATCGCTCCCAGTTATAACTTTTCACTTTTCCATGCTCATTATATAAAGTGTTAATCACTTCAGTCGTGACTTCATGCGTACCTGTAATTAAAACCAATTGGCATCCGTTATTAGTGAGTCGTTCAGCGCATTCATCTAAAGACGACTCTCCAAAATCATCTGTGTCCTTGAAAGCCAAGCGTCGAGCTTCAATACTATTTGGGGTAATTATAGTGGCCTGAGAAAATAATAAATCTGACATCGCATTGATCATTTCAGAGGTCACAAGTGCATCCCCGCGTCCAGATGCCAAAACAGGATCAATGATCAGAGGAACACTAGGATAATCCGCAACAATTTCTGCAACGGCTGCAATGGTTTCTACATTGCCAAGTAATCCAAGTTTGAATGCGTCGACTTGCATATCTTCTAAGAGAGCTCGCGCTTGATCATTCACCCAATCTGAATCGAAAGCCATCATACTCTCAATCCCCGATGTATCCTGAACTGTAATTGCAGTTGCAACTGACAAGGGGTGGCAACCAAGGCTTGCTAGAGTTAACACATCTGCTTGTAATCCGGCACCACCGGTCGGGTCTGTAGCTGAGAAAGTCATCACACAAGGGGGATTTTTTTTCATGATTTAAATCTCATAACACTTAAAGTTTTCAATAGTATTATGAGTTGTTTAAAGGGATAAAAGTTTAACTACTCAATTTATTTTTAAAAGGAGATTTCAACATGATCAATATCAAACCAAATCGACAGGGGCTTATTAAGCTTTTTTTGATCACACTTTCTATTACTACTTTAATTAATGGCATTCTTTTTACATTCAATATCAATCAGTCTTTCACCAATCCAGTGAAAGCAGAATATCCTTTACTACCCCCCTCATGGATGATTGGACTGATTTGGACAGTACTCATCGGATTTATGACATACACATACTGGCTATTAGTCAAAAAGACACGTGATCAAGCAATCTTATTTTTAATCCCCATACTATTCTTAAATTGTGTTGCCTACCCCTTATATAGTGTGGGGTTTACAAATGACATCATTCAGCTCATCGGTAATTTATTTACAATCGCATATGCCGCTTATATCGCCGGAAAAATTTGCTCACTAACTAGTTTGGGCTCTAATTTAATTTTAGCGGTCGCAATATGGGTGATGTTTGCAACCTTTGCAACCTCAAAAATTATTTAAGTATTAAAACTTTTCTGATTGATTCGTAATTTGTTTCTCAAAGCTTTTCAGTTCCTTGCGGCAGAACGCCTCATAGTTTAAGGTACTGTGGGTATGGATTAATAGCTCGGCAAGCTTTCCTGTATTCCGATTTATCAGAAGTGAATAATCGTTGAGTGAATCCAACCCCTTGCAAGAAATCTCCCCTGAAGAGAAGATACATTTCACATTGCTATAAGCATCTCCTTGTAATCGCCTAAATATAAAATAATAGTTTTTAGGAAAAATTTTAATGGAGCTCTCATAGGATTCTGAATTATTAGAAACCTTACCCTCACAGTGCAATAATAAAGATATATCGCTTGAAGAACATCCGACTAGGACTGCTACTGCCATTAAAAATAATATCAATTTCATCGTACTAATCTGATTATTTTTTTTGATGTCTAAATATCCATGGAGGAATAGATTTTGGATCCGACCATAAACCTTCATTGTAATTTTTTGCTAGCACTTCAGCTTCAGTATACTTTTCACGATCATCAATACTTAAATCTTTTTCATATTGTTTATAATACCAAGCTAAACCTCTTTTAAGCTGTTCATAGTTGACATCCTTGCCATCAACTATTACTTTTCCAAGAATACGATAGTACTTATCTCGCTTGTCCCAGTGAACAACAACTTCTTTATCAAAGACTAATTCAATCAATGATTGAGCTGAGATATCGCCAAAAGTTTGATGGCTCTCTGGCGCATCAATACCCATCATTCGAATTTTATACTTTTGATTATTTTGATCACGTATTGTTATCGTGTCACCATCTGAAACTTTAACTACTTTACCAACCAATTCTTCAGCACAAGAAAAAAGTGAAAAAATTAGTAGAAAAATTAAAAAGAAATACCTCATATATAAAATTATTATACTCTCTACATCTTTTTTTAACGTCATCAATCTTTTTGCCACAATTTCTTGTAAAGATTTCTTGGATCATATTCTAGGTCCTGTTTTTCTGTATTAAATTTTCTCCCACCTCTAGGATCAGTTCCATTCCCTGCAATATAAAGCCAATTGCCTTGATTGCTATATACGTCATAATCAATCAGTTGAGACTCAAACCATTGCGCCCCTTTTCTCCAATCACAATTTAAATCATAAATTAAATAGCTCGCCACAATTTGTCGGATTCTATTTGACAAGTAGCCAGTCAATGATAGTTCTCTCATACCAGCATCAATTAATGGATTACCTGTTTCAGCCTGAACCCAATTATTAAATTTTTTATCATTATGGTTAATTATTACCGGATTTTTGTTTAGCCCATTTTTTTTATAAAGATTTTTTCCATATTTAAAATGAATGAACCTAAAGTAATCTCGCCACAAAAGTTCAAACCATATCCAATAAGAACTTTCATTTGCACCAAATTCATTTTCAAATTCTTTAATTTTAAATGCAATATATCTTGCAGATATACAACCTAGTGAGAGCCAAGGTGAAAATTTAGTGGAGAATTGAATACCAAAAAGTTGATTTCGTGTCGCTTTATAAGTGTGTGGTAATTTTTTCAGTAAATAATTATCAAGATGAGTTAAAGCAGTTTGTTCTCCGCCAAAAAATAAACTTTCTAAGTATGGAAAAGAAGAATATTTATATTGCGAAAGCATCGAAAAATCAGTTTGAGAATTAAAATTTAAATTTTTATTTGGAAGGCTCGGAAGTCTCGTTGGGGAGGGTATTGGTTCTTTGATTTCTGTATTGTTTAATTCAATACATTTTCTAAATTCTGTGAAAATATCTGGCATATTTTCTACTTCGAATGGAAGTTGCGATGGATCAAACATCGATGATTGCCAAAATGTTTCAACATGAATACCTAAATCACGAACTTCGGCTTCTTCTTCTAATTCCTCAGGCGCTATAATTTTTTCAAAAATGATTTTTGTGGCATGAATTTCTTCAGCTATTTTTTTGAATTGCTCAGATACTTCACCGTGAACTTCTAAGAGGTCTGAGTTCATAGTCTTGAGCTTTAATTTCAGTTTATTTAATGTTTGCCTTAAAAATATTTTCCTATGAACACCTATCCTTGAATAATTGTTATCAATCAATTCTTCTTTTCGATGGCAAAATATAGGTAATAGAACATCACTTTCCAAGGATGCTTTTAAAAAAGCTGGGTTATCTTCAAACCTTAAGTCGTTTCTAAACCAATAAATAGTTATATTTGCCATTTAATTTTTTTACTTCATTTTAAGTTAAGGTTTGACGGCATATTTAAAGAATATTAAGATCTCATAGTAAATTATGAATACTAATCGAAATGTTAGGAATGGTAAAATGGACGACAAAAGATGTTGTGGATCTGGTGCTTGTATTATCAATGCGCAAGGTGTTTGTTGGTGCGGCCAAAAATGGAATGGTGATAAATTAATGTCCTCTCAGCCAAGCCCGTCAAAACCCCCAATCGTTGAAACTAAACCTACTAAGAAAAACAAGTAGAAAATATTCATAAGTGCTATTCAAATATCATATATAGATGAGTGGTTTATAATGACATATAAAAAATGAAATTTAACCTTCTCATATTGTTACTTATAAATTTTAATTTACAAGCAGAAGAAAAGACTACTTTTTGTACTGCAATTGATGGGGGGTCACTCACCATTCAATTTGATGAAATTAAGCAATCAGTTATCTCAAACAAAAAAGCACAAACTAAAGTATCAATTGATAATAACGAAATAAAATTCTGGAATCAAAACTATGCTTACAACATAAGAAGAGATAACGGCGCCATGATGATATTTCTAAAAGATGAATTAGTAGGCGTCCTAGAATGTTCAAAGCCTATATAAGAAAATTGTAAATTGGAGCGGGTGAAGGGAATCGAACCCGCATATTGAGCTTGGGAAGCTCACATTCTGCCATTGAATTACACCCGCCTAAAAAAATCTAAAATCAAGGTATATTTTTTAAAAAATGATTATAATTAACTTCAAGTCTTACACAACATAACTTAACTTAAAAATGTATCAAAAAAATTTATTTTTTATCACCCTAGTCTTCTTATTTTCTGGATGTAGCTCAATGACTTACTCAACCAAACAAGAAGTCAAAGAAATCAATAAGCCAGTAGTGACTGAAATACAGTGTGTGATCCTAGATGCATGTAATGCAAAAGCTAGCGAATTATGTGCACAAGGATACAATGTGCTGAAAACCTCTGAGGTCGTTCCTTATGTCTTAAATAAAATGGAAGTCGTATGCAAGACAAAAGAGCCACCAGCACCTGTGCGTGCTTTAGAAAAAGTCGAAGAGAAGAAAGATGATTCAAAAGTGGCTGATGAAATTTTACAATTCGAAAAAGAGCTACAAATTAAAAAATAAATAGTTAAAAATCGAATGGATCAACATCCACAATCCATTTTACTTTTTGACCTAATTTATTTTCACGTAAATAAGGCACCCAGTCATCGAGTAATTTTTGTAACGCGATACGAGAGCTTGCCTGTATAACCAATTGCGCTCGCTCCATCCCTTTTAAGCGCTCCATAATAGGACGTACTGGATTATAAACGGTGACGTGATGACTTAAGTCTTGTGCTTTTTGCATCGCATCATTTAAAAATTGCATGACAGAAGTCAATTGATGTGCTTCCGCTTTTAAGAGCACTAAGAATGTAAAAGGGCTTAACTCTGCTAATTCTCTCTCTTTTAGAAGTTCATTAGCAAAATGTTCATAGTTGTGCGTTTTTAGGGCTTCGAATAAGGGATGATGAGGAAATGCCGTTTGAATATAGACTTCGCCTTTAATGTTGGCGCGTCCTGCGCGACCACTCACTTGCATGAGCTGAGAAAACAAACGCTCACTCGCTCTAAAGTCAGAACTATATAAAGCCTGGTCCGTATCTAATACGCCTACTAAACTTAAATATGGGAAGTCATGGCCTTTTGATAGCATTTGAGTGCCAATAAGAATATCAATCTCACGATCTTTCATTTTTAAAAATAAATCATTGAGTGCCTCTTTGGTTCTTGTTGAATCTCTATCGACTCTTAAAATACGCGCCTCGGGAAAAAACTCTTTTAAAGTTTCTTCAACCCGTTGTGTCCCCTGTCCTGTGGGATAAAGATCTGCATTCCCGCATGTAGGACATTGCTGAGGTATTTTTTCATCATAGCCACAATGATGACATCGTAATCTTTTCTGATTTAAATGCACCACTAGACGACTGCTACATCGAGTACATTTTCCTGTCCACTGACACGCTGAACATAAAAGTACTGGCGCAAAACCCCGTCGATTAATAAAAATAAGGCTTTGTTGTTTTTTATTTAATCGATCTCGAATTGCTTCAATAAGATAAGGTGAAAATCCTTTAGTGAAAGTTGATTTTGAAATATCAATACATTTGATTTCAGGTAGTGTGGAATCTTTAACTGCACGAGAGGTTAATTTTATAAAACCAAATTTTTTAGGGGCTTTAATTTTTGTCGTATTAAACCAAGTTTCAAGAGAGGGTGTCGCTGTGCCTAATACAATCGGAATATTTTTAGATTTAGCTCGAAAGACTGCAACATCTCTTGCGTGATAACGCAAACCTTCTTGTTGTTTAAAAGATGCATCATGTTCTTCGTCGATAATAATGAGTGATAATTGAGGCATTGGTGTAAAAATACTTAATCGCGTGCCAATCACAATTTGAGCTTTGCCTTCTTTGGCAAGTCGCCAATTAAGCAAACGCTCGTTATCCGTTAAATGGCTATGGAGCGTGATGAGTTTATATTTTTCAAAACGAGATCTAAACCGACTTTCAAGTTGCGGTGTTAAATTTATTTCAGGGACTAATACGAGTACCTGAGCGTAGTCTTTTTTTAATACTTCTTCGATTAAACGAATATATACCTCAGTCTTACCACTACCAGTAATCCCATATAGCAGCCAAGGTATAAATTCTTTATTTCTTGCTAGGATGGCATCGAGGGCTTTTTTTTGATCGAGATTAAGTGCCGGAATAGGAGCTTGCAGAAAGACTTTATCGTCTAACTTTGCTTCTTCTTTTTCAATCCAACCCATCTCATCTAAAGTTTCAATCGATTTTTTCCAAGTACTACTTATTGATCGAAGGCTTGCTTCGTCGAGTTGAGTGGCATCAATCAGAGCCATCACGATTCTTTTTAAAAGCATTTGACGAGGTGGTAATGCATCAATTCCTAATGCAAACACTTTAGGCGTTAAGCGATAAAGATATTTTTTTACCATCCCCTTTGTGTTTAATTTTTTTAAACGTGATGGTACGGCAGACATTATCGTTTGCCCTAAAGGATAGTGATAATACTGACTACAAAATTGAAAAAGCTTAAAGCTTTGCTCATCAAAAATCACTTCTGGATCACAGCGAATAATCGACTTTAATTTTTTTGATTCAATCAAGGTGGTATTTGATATACCTACCACGACACCAATCATTTTGCGGGGGCCAAAAGGGACGATTACATACTGTCCAATTTGAGTATTAGGCTCAATAGTCGCATAGTCAAAAACCCGGTCAAGGGGGACATCCAGGGCGACTTTTAGGATATGAAGTGCGTCAGTCATAGATCTAGTTTTTAAGGGGAGCCCATCAATTTAAGTTAAAATAAACGTTTTAATCTTTACCTATCATTCTAAGACTTGAAAGCACATCTTTTACAATTATTGTTGCCGGTCGCACAATCGATATATCCTGAGATCTTAGCGAATTCTATTCAATTGGATCGTCCTAAATCGATAGAGCATGGTGATTTTTCAACGAACTTAGCCATGATGCTCGCTAAACCTTTAAAAAAAAATCCCCGCGAATTAGCTGCCCTCATTATAGAGAAGTTACCCGCCTCAACTTTCGTTGAAAAAGTTGAAATTGCAGGTGCGGGTTTTATTAATTTCTATTTGAATGAAAAAGCGCGCACTTTCATTATCCATGAGATTTTAAAAAATCCAGATGCTTATGGACAAAATACTTCAGGCCTTGATGAAAAAGGAAAGCCTCAAAAAGTCCAAATTGAATTTGTATCTGCAAACCCCACAGGCCCACTTCATGTGGGACATGGTCGAGGAGCTGCAATTGGAGACTCATTAGCTAGACTTCTTAAATTTAATGGCTGGGATGTGACTCGCGAATTTTATTATAATGACGCGGGTGCACAAATTGATAACCTTACAAAATCAGTACATGCTCGTTGTCAAAATATTGATCCATCAGATCCTGTATTTCCTGAAGATGGTTATCGTGGTGAATACATTGTTGAAATTGCGAATGCATTCTTAAATAAAAGTAGCATTAAATGTGAAGGTAAAACGGTTATTGCGTCAGGAAATATCAATGACTTAGAATCCATTCGACAATTCAGTGTCGCTTCCTTAAGGCATGAACAAGATCAGGATTTAAATCTATTCCAAATTAAGTTTGATGTCTTTACTTTAGAATCTTCTCTATACCAAAATGGCCAAATTGAAAAAGTCCTAGTGTCTCTCGTTAAAAATGGTTTTACTTATGAGGAAGACCATGCGCTTTGGCTCAAAACCACAGATTTTGGTGATGATAAAAATCGTGTAATGAAAAAATCTGATGGGGGTTATACCTATTTCATTTCTGATGTCGCTTACCATTTAAATAAATGGGAGCGAGGATTTAAGCGCGTTATCAATGAACAAGGTTCAGACCATCACAGTACAATTATGCGTGTCAGGGCAGGGCTTCAAGCACTCAAAGTTGGAATTCCTAAAACCTATCCTGAGTATGTACTTCATCAAATGATTACAGTCATGAAGGGGGGAGAAGAAGTAAAGCTCTCTAAACGTGCAGGAAGTTATGTCACACTAAAAGATCTCATTGATGAAGTTGGCTGTGATGCGACTCGTTATTTCTTAGTGGCTAGAAAGCCTGATTCACAACTCATCTTTGATATTGATTTAGCCAAAACGCAAAATTCAGACAACCCCGTCTATTACATTCAATATGCACATGCCCGTATTGCGGGTGTTTTAAACCAATGGGCTGGAGATATCAATAAATTAAGTAATGTTAATTTAGATTGCCTTAAATCTTCGCAAGAGTTGATTCTCATTAAGCGCTTAAGCGAATTCCCAGAAATAGTTTTACATGCTTGTATCGAATTAGCACCCCATACCGTTGCAAACTATCTAAAAGACTGTGCAGCTGATTTTCATAGCTATTATAATGACACTAAGTTTTTGGTTGAAAATGAAGTTGAAAAGCTAGCGCGCTTAAGTCTTATTAAAGCTACACAAATTATATTAAAAAATGGCCTATATCTTCTCGGTGTCAACGCCCCAGAAAAAATGTAGTGTAAAAGGATAATATGGAAAAAAATAAATCAGGGAGTTCTTTTATAAATGGCCTCTTTATGGGCATTTTACTTGGTATTGGCTTATCGATTGGTATTACTGTTTTTATTACCCATGGCAAAAGCCCTTTCATCAGTAAAGATACTAATGGGGCTTGTATAGAAATTCGAGAAGCTACATCTGAGGATGAAATTTTTAATGGCGCCATTCAAGATCAGCCGACAAAATTTGATTTTTATAATATCTTGCCTAATGGCGACAAAAATATTTCAGACCATGAAAGCGCGCAAGCTTTGAGAAATCCAGCCAATATTCAACAAAAAGTGGTTTACTTTTATCAAGTCGGCACATTTACCTTGGACAAAGATGCTGATAATATTAAAGCAAAATTGGCACTTTTAGGATTTGAAGCGGTCGTACTTTCTGCCCCTTTAGAAAATAATGAAGTGATGCATAAAGTTAGAGTGGGGCCTATGACTGATGACGCGCAAATTATGAAAACAAAAAATGATCTGGTTAAAAATGGCTTTAAACCTTTCTTAGTGAAAGCAACACTCAACAACCCTAATACAACTAATTAAAGATGCCTTTATGAAAAAAGCCTTATTCATTTTTTTAATGCTATTTACTTCGATGTCCTTAGCTATCGAACCCGAAGTTGGTGTTAATTTTAATAAAACAGTTCAAATTGTTCCAACGGATAACAAAGAAAAAATTGAGGTGGTTGAGCTTTTTTGGTATGGCTGTATTCATTGCTATCAAATAGATCCAATGTTGACTGATTGGGTAAAAAAACTTCCTAAAGATGTTAACTTTAAACGCATGGCAGCTATTCCCCGAGCTGACTGGTCTCCTATGGCTCGTGCTTTCTATGCTATGGAAGCATTAGTTATTACTGATAAACTTCATGTCGCTATTTTTGAAGCAGTACATAAAGAAAAAACACTCAACCCTGCCGATGAAAAAGCGATTCTTCAATGGGTCACCTTAAAATCAGGACTTGACCGCAAAAAAGTGGAAGATGCTTTCAATTCATTTTCTGTGAACGCTTCTTTAAATAAAGTAGCGCAAATTTTTAAAGCCTCAGGTGCAACGGGCGTCCCGTCGTTAATGATTGATGGTAAGTACATAACTTCAAGTACAATGGCAGGGGGAAATAATGAAGCGCTTCAAATTGCTGACTTCATCATCAACAATGTTAGGAAAGATCGCAGTAAAAAATAACTACGGAGAAATTAAATGGAATTTGATCAAAAAGAAGAAGTGCCTTATAACGTTCCTGAAGTAAAGAAAACTGACAAAAAGCAATTAGCTATCTATATCGTCGCAGGGGTTATAACTTTAAGCTCATTGACTTTTGGATATGCTAACTATCAAGCTACTTATTTTAAAGATACTGAAATTAAAAATCTTAAGGCACAATTAGACGACGCTAATACAAAATTGCTGCGTATCGAGGGACTTGAAAATCAAGTCAAAGAATTAGAGGCATCCCTAGCTGCAAAAATTGCTGTAAAAGCTCAGCCAAATAAACAAACAAAGATATCTCCTAAAAAAGATGTAAAAAAGGTCACACTTACTAAAAAAGTAACAAAAAAAACTAAGACTCAATCTAAGACCATAAAAGAAAAAAAGTAGTCCATGTTAGAGTCATTCACTTTTCTTAGATTTTTTTTCTGAGGTGTTTTTGAGCTTCTCTCCTAAATGAAGATCGATACCTTTAACTAAATTCTTGAATTCATCCGTATACGTAATTTTTTTATCTTTGGGTTGTCGGCCATAAAGTGAAATAGCTAAAAGAATAATGGTATATAAAATAATAACCATCACCACGACAGTGCTTTCAAAAAAATAATCACGAACTAAAACTAAAATAGGCTCTAGCCAAACCCAACCGTGTTTAATGTGATACTCAAGATTAGCTACCCAAATCGATTGGATGATATGTAAATATTCAAATAAAGTTGTCATTTAAAATCTTCTAGGTATTACTCAAATTATATGTGAAATCATCCCTAGAAAAGACAGTCTTAAATAAAAGAGGTAAAATATAGCTTTAAATTCAATGAATTATTATGAATATTACCTTTATAGGGACAGGATATGTAGGTTTAGTGGGTGCAGCTTGTCTCGCAGAGGTGGGAAATCATGTTTTAGGCCTTGATCTAAATCCTGAGAAAATTAGAATTCTTAAAGAAGGTGGTGTGCCTATTCACGAACCTGGCCTATTACAAATAGTTCGTCGTAATATAAAAAATGGACGCCTTTCTTTTACTAATAATATTGAAGAGGCTGTGCACTTTGGCGATATTCAATTTATTGCTGTAGGCACACCTCCAGACCAAGATGGTTCTGCAGATCTTCAATATGTGACCGAAGCAGCCCGTAATATTGGTCGGTTTATGACTCAAGAAAAAATAATTGTAGACAAATCTACGGTCCCTATTGGCACAGGTGATAAAGTCAGTGAAGCCATTACAAAAGAATTAAAAAAAAGAAATATTAATATTCATTTCAGTGTAGTTTCTAACCCAGAATTCTTAAAAGAAGGCGCTGCAGTGGACGATTTTATGAGGCCTGATCGAATTGTCATTGGCACTGAGGATCCCAAAGCCATTGAAGTCATGAAAGAACTTTATGCTCCCTTCCAACGAAATCATCAAAAAATTGTTGTAACTAATATAAGAAGTGCTGAACTCATAAAATATGCAGCCAATTCTATGTTGGCTACACGAATAAGCTTTATGAATGAATTAGCAAATTTAGCTGAAATTGTGAATGCTGATATCGAAATGGTTCGACAAGGTATTGGTTCTGATAAGCGTATTGGATATGATTTTTTATATGCAGGTTGTGGATATGGCGGCTCATGTTTTCCAAAAGATGTTAAAGCTTTAATTAAGACAGCTAAAGATGTCGCTGGTTATGATTTAAAATTACTTAAAGCTGTTGAGGAAGTGAATGACCTTCAAAAATATATCCTATCTGAAAAAATTAAAAAACAATTTGGCAAAAATTTAAAAGGCAAACATTTTGCGCTATGGGGTTTAGCATTTAAAGCTAATACCGATGATATGAGAGAAGCGTCAAGTCTCATCTTAATCAAAGAGCTTATAAAAGCTGGTGCAACAGTTGCAGCATTCGATCCTATAGCAATGATTGAAGCCAAGCGTATTTTCAAAGATGAAAAATTCTTATCATTCACCGAAAATCAAAATGATGTGCTTAAAAATGCAGATGCATTAATCATCGTGACTGAATGGTCAGAATTTAGAAGTCCTGATTTTTCTTTAATTAAATCTTCCCTTAAATCGCCCATAATTTTTGATGGTCGAAATCTTTATGACCCCAAAACTGTTCGTGCACTTGGATTTAAATATTATCCTATAGGCCGTTAAATGAAAATTTTAGTAACAGGAGCAGCTGGTTTTATTGGTATGCATAGTACCAAAAAACTCCTCGAGGATGGTCATGAAATTATTGCTGTTGATAATCTCAATGATTATTACGATGTG
>SYKG01000055.1 GCA_005797835.1 Methylotenera sp. | reverse complement strand
TCAAGACCGCTGCCTTAAACCGCTCAGCCACTCTTCCGGATGGGGGATTTTAACATAGCCTTTAATCGTCTTGAAGATCTGAGCCAGGAAATAAAACCTCAGAAAACCCAAAATGACTTAAATCTTTAATCCTCATGGGATAAAGAATGCCATCTAGATGATCACATTCGTGCTGAACTACTCGTGCATGAAAATCACTCACTGTTCGATCAATGGGATTGTGCTTCAAATCAAAACCTTGGTAGCGAAGCTTTTTAAATCTGGGCACCAATCCTCTCATACCAGGTACAGAAAGACATCCTTCCCACCCCTCTTCCATCTCCTCGTTAAGGAAAGTAAGTTTTGGATTAATTAAAATGGTGTAAGGGACTTCTTCTGCATCTGGATACCTTGGTGTTTTTTCTACACCAAAGATAACAACCCTTAAGCTCACGCCTATTTGCGGTGCCGCAAGACCTGCACCATTTAGAGAGCGCATCGTATCTTGCATGTCTTCAATTAAGTCTTTTAAGATGGAACTTTTAAAATCATGGACGGGCTCTGCCACTTTTAAAAGCAGTGGATCCCCCATTTTCAATACTGTTCTTATAGCCATTTAATTTTTTGAAATAATTGCTTGAATAAGTTCGATAACGTCTTTCATCATAAGTCGATACACATCACTATCACTAGCCTCACTCATACTTGAAAATGAAATAGCATTTTTACTTTGCCCTCTTCCGGCCGCGTGATTGACCATAGGACATATGGCCGCATATGCCAAATTAAGTTCTTTTGCAAGAATAGCCTCTGGCATGCCAGTCATGCCCACTATGTTTGCACCATCTTTTTCGAGGCGGTTAATTTCAGCAGCAGTTTCTAGTCTTGGTCCCTGAACTGCAGCATAAACGCCCTCTGAAACTATTTTTTTTGAAATTGATTCTGCACTATGAATGATTACTTTTCGTAATGGCTCATCATAGGGATGAGTAAAATCAATATGCTTAACGGGCATTCCAGCACCATCAAAATAAGTATTTTTACGTCCGTATGTATAGTCAATAATCTGATCAGGAATACAAATAGTTCCTGGTTTCACCTCGTCATCAATTACACCCACAGTAGCTACTGATATAATTCTTGTAACGCCTACTGATTGAAGTGCCCAAATATTCGCTCGATAATTAATTTCATGGGGTGGTATCGTATGACCTGAGCCATGGCGAGCTAGGAAGACAACCTCGTGTTTAGCTAAAGTTCCAAAAATAAGAGGCTGAGATGGCTCTCCATAGGGTGTTCGTATGAGTTCGCGCTTTAGCACTTTTAACTCACGTAAAGAAGCTAACCCTGTTCCGCCAATAATACCAAACATAAAAACGACCTTATCTATTAAAGATTTACATTCTATAACATACTATGACCTATGAGCCTTACTCAAAGCATATCGAATCAAGACAAAATCACACAGATAAAAAATCATTATGAAAATTTTACTGTCGGGTCTTTAGTGTTAGGCAAACATATGAGGGACGCTATTAGGACCTTATATGCTTTTGCAAGGCTTGGTGACGACATTGCTGATGAGGGAAATAAATCCAAAAAAAATCGCCAAAAAGAAATTCAATATCTAAAAAATAATCTCAAAAAAATTGAATCAAATCAAAAAGTACATGACCCTTATTTTAAAATATTAAAAAATATTTGTTTAAAATACAATATTAAAATCAATATTTTATATAGATTTATTAATGCTTTTAATGAGGATATAAATCATAAACCATACCGTCAATTCAGTGATTTAATAAATTATTGTGACGCTGCTGCAAACCCTGCTGGGGAACTTATTTTAAGCCTTATAAAAAAGGACACTGAAGAGAATATTCATAAATCTAATGCCATATGTACCGCTTTAGCACTTATTAATTTTGCACAAGGAATTACTGAGGACTTTGAAAAAGGTCGGATTTATTTACCCATAGATGAGATGAAAAAATTTGGTTTAAAGTCTAGGGACATTCAACAAAGAAATTTTACATATCACTGGGTAAGATATAAAAAATACTGGGTTGATCGTAACTATCAAATTCTCAAAGAAGGGCTTGGTCTTGGAAAAAAAATAAAGGGAAGACTAGGTATTGAAATAAAAATGATTGAACTTGCAGCGATTGTTCTTTTAAAAAGAATGAAAAAAAGTAACTGTAATTTATTCACATGCCCACCTAAAATCAAAACATTAGATTGGATATGCATATTTTTTAAGGCTATATTCATTTAACCATCATGACCCCTATTCAATATTGTTACGAAAAAATTAAAGTAAGTAAGTCAAATTTCACGTGGGCTTTTTACTTTATAAATAAAGACAGGCGAGATGCACTTATATCGCTTTACGCATTTTGTAGAGAGATTGATGATATTGTAGATAATACAATCGATCTTGAGGTTGCAACGACAAAAATAAATTGGTGGAAAATTGAAATTGATCGTCTATTTAATGCCACTCCCCAACACCCTGTAACGAAATCACTGAGTAAGTCCATTCAGATCTTTGAGCTAAATAAAGCTTACTTCATAGAGATGTTAGATGGTATGGAAATGGATTTGAAATTTAACCGTTATGAAAGTTTTAAACAGCTTCAACTTTATTGTTATCGAGTTGCCGGCGTCGTTGGTATCTTGAGTGCCAAAATATTAGGATTTAAAAATCAAGGTACTTTAAAATATGCACATGACTTAGGTATAGCACTCCAACTTACAAATATTATTCGTGATGTTGGCGAAGATGCAAGAAAAAATAGAATCTATATTCCACTCGATGAACTTAAACAATTTAATGTGTCAGAAGATGAAATTTTAAAATTTCGTGAAAACAAGAATATTTCAAACTTACTAAAGCATCAAATTGACCGCGCAGAGACTTTTTATAAATCTGCTTATCAAAAAATACCTAAAGAAGATATTAATTCACAGATTCCTGGTTTACTGATGGGGAAAATTTACGAAACATTACTTCTTGAAATTAAAAGGGATAGGCCAGAGCAATCACTCAATAGCAAGGTCATACTTCCCCCTTTTAGAAAAATACTTGTCATATTGGTATGTTTCTTTAAAAATAAATTTCAAGCTTTAAGCAATTGAAGGGCTTGGGAAAGATATTCAATACCAACGACATCAATCCCTGCAATCTTTTGTTTTGCAATATTAGCTTTAGGAATAATAGCGCGCGTAAATCCCAATTTTGCAGCTTCTTTGATTCGTTCCTGACCTCTTTGAATTGGTCTTACTTCTCCTGCTAACCCTACTTCACCAAAAATAATTGTTTTTTGATTGATCGCTTGATTTTTAAATGAAGAGACAATGGCACATAAAATAGCAAGATCTACTCCCGGCTCTGTGATCTTGACACCACCGACGGCATTTACAAAAACATCTTGATCAAAACATGCGATACCACCATGTCTATGTAATACGGCTAGAAGCATGGAAAGTCGATTCTGTTCTAAACCCACACCTAAGCGTTTAGGCGATGCACCATGTGCATTATCAACAAGTGCTTGAATTTCAATAAGCAGTGGTCTCGTTCCTTCTTGGGTCACTGTAATACATGATCCAGAAACTTCCTTATGATGATGCGATAAAAATAATGCTGAAGGATTAGTAACTTCTCGTAAGCCTTTTTCAGTCATGGCAAATACACCCAGCTCATTTACAGCACCAAAGCGATTTTTAAACGCACGAATCATTCGAAAGCTTGAGTTTTGATCGCCTTCGAAATAAAGCACAGTATCTACAATATGTTCTAAGACTCGAGGCCCTGCTAAAGAACCTTCTTTTGTAACGTGACCTACTAGAATCATACTCACTTCTAATTGTTTTGCAATACGGGTTAATTGAGCAGAACACTCTCTGACTTGGGTCACTGATCCGGGAGCAGAATGTAATTCTTCAGAATAAATTGTTTGAATAGAGTCAATCACAACTATATCAGGTTTATTTTTTTCAACTGATTGAATAATTTTTTCTAAATTAATTTCAGATAAGATAAAAATATCTGAAACTTCAAGTTCTAAACGTTTTGCTCGCATGGCAATTTGTTGGGGGGACTCTTCGCCACTAACATAAATGACTTTATAGGATGACTGGCTTTCATCATTTGTCATATGTGAAAGTGCTTGAATAAGAAGCGTTGATTTTCCTATTCCAGGGTCACCTCCAATCAATACAACACCTCCTGCTACAAAGCCTCCGCCAAGAACGCGATCAAACTCACTGATGCAAGTCGATCTTTTATAAACAGCTGAGGTTTTAACTTCATTTAATTTTTTTAATTCTGAGGTTTGTGTCATGGACACATATCGATTTGGTATAGCAGCTTCAATAATACTTTCGACCATCGTGTTCCATGTCATGCAATGGGGACACTGCCCTTGCCATTTAGTGGATTGACCACCACATTCCGTGCAGATGTATGCAATCTTACTTTTAGCCATATACTATTTCTATCGGAATTCTTTTTGATGCAGAGATAGCACAAAGCAATTCATAACCTACCGTGCCAGATTTTTCCGCAACTTCATCGACAAGAACATGCTCGCCCCATAATTCAACTTCACTTGCAATAGCTGCCTTAGGTATGTTGGTGATATCAATATAAAGCATATCCATAGACACCCTTCCTACCGTGACTGTTTTTTTTCCTTCAACGTAAACTGGTGTTCCAGAAGGAGCATGTCTTGGATAACCATCTGCATAGCCACATGCAACGATTGCAATACGCATATCATTCTTTGCTTTAAAAACCTCACCATATCCGACTGAGTCTTCTTTAGATATATTTTGTATTGCAATAATTTTACTTTTTAATTGCATGGCAGGTTTCAAATTAAACAAACCAGACGCTTGGCCTTCAATCGGAGATGCACCATAAAGCATTATCCCAGGGCGTACCCAATCAAGATGTGTACTTTTATAATTAATAATTGATGCAGAATTTGCGACTGAACGAGAAAAATTAAAATGTTTAGCAACATCATTAAAAGTATTAAATTGCCAGTCAATACCCTTCGCTTCATCTGCAGTTGCAAAGTGTGTCATGAGTGTAATTGATTTTATATACGATTTACTTTGCAAAGTTTTAAGAATTTCTTTTGCCTCAATAGGATTAAATCCTAAACGGTTCATACCTGTATTAATCTTAAAGTGAATATCAATTGGATGATCAAGCTTTAACTTTTCAATTATTTGTAGCTGATAAAGGCTATGAACAACAAGGTTAAAATGCATTTTTGCTGCAATAGAAGCTTCGTAAGCCTCGAAAGCGCCTTCTAGTAATAAAAGATCTTGCTCAAAACCATGCTCTCTTAGATCAATGGCTTCATTTAAACTAAGGACAGCGAAGCCATCACTTTCGCTTAAACCATGTGCAACATTAATAAGGCCATGACCATAGCCATTTGCTTTAACAACTGCCATGATTTTTGATTTAGGTGCTAATTGCTTAACAGTGGCGAGATTATATCTGAGCGCAGTTTGATTAATAAGTGCCTTAAGAGGACGCATCTAATTTATTCGTCGTCAGATTGAAAATCTGGATTAGCAAAGTTTTCAAAGCGTGTATATTCGCCTAAGAATGTAAGTTTTACTCGCCCAATCGGGCCATTTCTTTGTTTTGCAATAATAATCTCTGCAACGCCTTTGTCTAATGTATCAGGGTTATAAACTTCATCTCGATAAATGAAAAGTATTAAATCAGCATCTTGTTCTATCGCGCCAGACTCCCTTAAGTCTGACATAACAGGACGTTTATCAGGCCGGCTTTCAACACTTCGATTAAGTTGAGACAATGCGACCACAGGTACATTGAGTTCTTTTGCAAGAGCTTTTAGAGACCGTGACATTTCAGAAATTTCTGTAGCACGATTTTCACTTTGCCGGCCACCTGGTGGGGCCATCAATTGAAGGTAATCGATCACAATAAGTCCTAGAGATCCGCATTGTTTCGAGAGCCGTCTAGCACGGGCTCTGATATCAAAAGAATTTAAACTAGCGCCATCATCAATATGAATAGGGGCTTCATTAAGCTTACCTAATGCATTTGCTAATCTTTCCCAGTCCTCATCTGCTAGGCGCCCTGTTCTCATCTTATGCTGATCTAGACGTCCCACTGAGCCTAAAAGACGCATCGTTAATTGAGTGGAGGCCATTTCCATTGAAAATACAGCGACAGGTAATCCTGTATCTAATGCGACATTTTCTGCCATGTTCAGAGCCAACGAAGTCTTCCCCATGGAAGGACGGCCCGCGATAATCACAAGGTCCCCTGGCTGCAGACCTGAAGTCATGGCATCTAAATCAGAGAAGCCTGTGGGAACACCTGTAACTTCATTGGCCCCTGCGGCAAATAAATCATCAATCCTTTGAGCGACCTGAGGTAAAAGCTCTTTGATATCTTTAAAGCCTGATTGATCATGTTTTTCTTTCTCTGCAATTTTGAAAATTTTGGCCTCAGCTTCATCCAAAAGTTGTTGTGCATCTCGCCCTTGGGGGGCAAAAGCACTACCTGCAATATCAGACCCTACTTCGACTAAACTTCTCATAATGGAGCGTTCGCGAACAATCTCTGCATACCGACGGATATTTGCAGAAGTTGGCGTATTTTGTGCTAAAGAGCCTAGATAACTAATACCACCTGCTGTTACTAATTCAGCATTCTTTTCTAAAGATTCAGCAACAGTGACGATATCAGCTGGACTATTTTGTTCTACAAGCTTAATAATATGCTGAAAAATTAAGCGGTGATCTTGACGATAGAAATCACTTGG
>SYKG01000054.1 GCA_005797835.1 Methylotenera sp. | reverse complement strand
TCGTTACTCTCTCTATTTCTCATTTCATGTAACGTGAAAGACAGTGCTGATGTGTCACACAAGCCAGAAAAAATTTCTGAGGTAAAATCTAATTGTGATTGCCCTAAAGTTAAAATAGAAAAAGAAGATCTTACAAAAATTCCAGATTACGGCCTTTTAAAAAAATCAGATTGGGCTGAGATTGAATATCCACTTAAGAATGATAATTTACTTCCTGCCTGGACGGCCTGGCTAAGAAGCTGTTCCGCTCTGAAACAAAAAGATGCTTGGAAAAAAGTATGTGAACTTGCGGATGATATTAAAGATCCTAGTAATGAAAACATTCAAAATTATTTTAAAAATTATTTTAATGTATACATCGCAACAAATATCGATGGTTCAGAAACTGGCATGATTACAGGGTACTACCAGCCTATCTTAAAAGGTAGCAAGGTTAAAACATCAAATTATAAAATCCCTCTTTACACGACACCTAACGATCTTATTTCGGTTGATTTAAGTGAGGTTTATCCTGAACTTAAATCAAAACGTTTACGAGGGAAATTAGTAGGTAATAAGTTGATACCTTATTTATCAAGAGCTGAGATTGATGGGAAAAGTAACCCCTTAGCGGGGAATGAAATTGTGTGGGTGGAAGATCCAGTGGAGGCTTTCTTTCTGGAAATTCAAGGTTCCGGCATTATTTATTTTGACAATGGTGATCAAATGCAAATTGGCTACGCTGACCAAAATGGCCACCCCTTTCAAGCGATTGGTTCAGCGCTCATTAAGAAAAAAGAAATCACTATGGCTGAGGCTTCAATGGATGGCATTAAAAACTGGGCAAGAAAAAATATTGCTAAGCTAAGAGATTTTTTAAATATCAATGCGAGTTATGTATTTTTTAGAAAGCTTCCCAATGATTTACCAGGTCCCATTGGCGCACAAGGAGTATCTATTGAGGCGGAGCGAAGTGTTGCGGTTGATCCAAAATTTATTCCCCTAGGCGCGCCTATTTTCTTATCTACGACTCAACCCAATACCAATGATCCACTTGATCAATTGATGGTTGCGCAGGATACAGGTGGCGCCATTCGAGGCGGGGTTCGTGCAGACTTTTATTGGGGCAGTGGGGATAATGCAGGGCGAAAAGCTGGATCCATGAAACAACAAGGTAGAATATGGGCATTACTTCCCAAAGATTATATATTCCCAGCTATAACTCAAGAATTTATCTTACAACGAAGTCGTATTGGGGAAGTTTCCAAATAAAAAAAGGAAGCGATCAAGCTTCCTTTTTTAAGTAACATAGTTACGAACAATTACTTATTCATTACGTACATAGTTACTTCAAAGCCAAAACGCATTTCTGTAGCTGCTGGAGTTGTCCACATAATATTTCTCCTTAAGGTTAATCTTCTGCATTCGAAGATGCATTGAAAGTACTATAGCGGACCCTCCCTGAATTACAGCGAATGGCTGATGAATTAGACCTCATGATTTTCATGATACAGGCATGATACTCGTGTCATGCAAATCTATGACTTTGGGCGAATCAATAAAGATAATAGGATCCATAGATCGCCAGACGAGGTATATGAGGGTATCTGTAATTTTAAAATCAATACGATCGATGATATCCCCATGACTATCGTAAATCTTAGCGGTATAGATATCCTCAATATGATAAAAACTTTCAGGCACTAGAGTCTTGTCATCTCGCGCCCATATCGCATGCATTTGCTCTTTGTCATTTTTAAAGTGATGAATTTCAAAGGGCGCATTATTAAATAAAGAGCCCAGGTAAGTCATACCCTGCATACGATCCATCAGAAACAAAATACTTTCAGCATTTCGATAAGGAAGATAGAGCTTATTGAGTCTTCCTGATGCAATCAAAAGAGCAATGGCTCGCAAAGTATAAGAAGTAATTTCATGACGCTTTAATTCAATGCCACCATAAATAGTTTTTATATTAAAGCCTTCAGTAATCCTTTGGATGAGCGCTAA
This sequence comes from Methylotenera sp., assembly GCA_005797835.1. Classification (GTDB taxonomy): domain Bacteria; phylum Pseudomonadota; class Gammaproteobacteria; order Burkholderiales; family Methylophilaceae; genus Methylopumilus. Next base: position 2,470 of record SYKG01000054.1, on the reverse strand, counting down.
TTTTTTAATAAGATTTAGTTTAAAAAATTTACCTAATTTAGGGAGCAAGAAATTTGAATAGATTGCCTCAGGCTCTGTATCCATCTCATTAGTTAAATTAATTGTATGAATATCAGGCAATTGATATTTTTCTTTTAAAAGGTTAAATACCATATCATTAAAAAAAGGACTAAAGGAAGAGATAGCAGGTCCCGCAACTTTAATTTTTTTTAGTCTTGCAATATTAAAAGTCATTGCCCAAATTTTTAAAAATATATCTAATGATTGTTTACCCAAGTTTGTCATTTCGATCTCAATCGAAGCAATATGAGCTTGATAGCCTAATAATGTGAGATCTAAAAGTTCTCGCCATTGCATGTAAATATCTTCGTGATCAACAATCACAAGTTTGAGATTAAATTTAATATTGTGAACAATTAAATCATCTAAAAAGGTGGCACTAAATTCACTGATACGATTTGATGGAATAAGAATGGTGATGTCGCGAACTTTATGTTGACGGCACATTTCAACAACACCTAAGGGATCTTCAATTAAATCTTCAATGGTTATACTTAGCCCAAAAAAGTGACTTGGAATTTTATGATTCTTTGGAGGGATATGCCCACTTTTTAAAAAAAATTTACGGCTTAAAATGAGTAAAAAGGCATTCTTAAGATAGGTGCGATTGAAAATATGAAACTTTTTAAACATGGTTCTTATTATAACTTTTACCACACAAACTTTAAGGATAAAAAAAGGGCGCTAAAAAAGCGCCCAGAGAAGTCACTACTTTCAGATAATTTTAGTTATGGTAGGCTGTCTCGCCATGGCTTGTTGTATCTAAACCCTCTCTTTCAGCATCGGACTTAACACGCAATCCGATTGTCATATCGATAAGTTTATAAAGCACATAACTTACAATACCTGACCAGAGAATTGTTACACCCACTGCTATGAATTGGATATGAACTTGGCTCGACATTGTAACGCCTTCACTAAATCCAACCCCCCCAAAATCAGGCGACATAAAAATACCTGTACCAATCGCACCGACTATTCCACCCACGCCATGAATACCAAAAACGTCAAGTGAGTCATCATAGCCTAATGCATTTTTAAGCCATGTGACAGCATAGAAACAGATAATACTTGCAATGAAACCAAGAACAATTGCACCCATGGGACCCACAAAAGCACATGCTGGCGTGATCGCAACAAGTCCAGCTATCGCTCCTGATGCGCCACCAAGCATTGATGGTTTACCTCGAGTTAGCCATTCAATAAAGACCCATGCAAGCACAGCTGCTGCAGTAGCAATTTGAGTATTAATTAAAACTAAGCCTGCTGTGCCATCAGCAGCGAGTTCGCTACCTACGTTAAAGCCAAACCAGCCCACCCATAGTAATGAAGCCCCAATCATAGTCATTACCAAGTTATGAGGTGGCATTGCTTCTTTTCCGTAGCCAATTCTTTTGCCAATGACGATAGCACCAACAAGAGCTGCTATACCTGCATTGATATGAACCACAGTACCACCCGCAAAATCTTTAGCGCCAAGTGTTGCAAGTACACCACCACCCCAAACCATATGAGCCACTGGAAGATATACAAATGTGACCCAGAGCACCATAAAGACAAGTAGGGATGTAAACTTAATACGTTCTGCAAATGCACCTACGATCAACGCTGGTGTAAGTGCTGCAAAAGTTAATTGGAAGGTAGAGAAAACAAATTCTGGAATTGTTCCAGATAATGTGTCTGATCCAATACCTTTTAAGAATGTTTTGCTGAAGCCCCCGATATAATCGTTATAAGCTCCGCCATCTGAGAAAGCTAAAGAGTAACCATAAACCACCCAAATAATAGAGATTAAAGAAAACGTGACAAAAACTTGCATTAGAACTGATAGCATATTTTTTGATCTCACGAGACCACCGTAAAATAGTGCAATACCTGGAATTGACATCATGATCACAAGTACGGTTGCGATGATCATCCAAGCGGTATTGCCCTCACTAAGAACAGGTGGAGGTTCCTCTGCCACGGCAGGCGCTGCATCAGGCGATGCTTCTGCAAGCATGAATGGATCCGTCATAGACAAAGTGGCTAATGAGTCTACATTCTCAGTGGCAAAACTTATACTAAGACTTAATAGGCCGAAGCAAAGAATGCTCATTAAAGATAGTGTTGATAATAATTTTTTCATAATAGTATCCTCTGATTAAAGAGCTTCCTCCCCAGTTTCACCAGTTCGTATGCGATAAACTTCTTCAAGCTCCATCACAAAAATTTTGCCATCACCAATTTTGCCGGTGAGTGCTGATTTTTGAATGGCTTCAATGACTCGTTTAAGTAATTTATTTGGGATGGCAGCCTCGATTTTTACTTTAGGTAAAAAGTCGATGACGTATTCGGCGCCGCGATAGAGTTCTGTATGGCCTTTTTGACGTCCAAAACCTTTGACTTCGGTCACTGTGATTCCCTGAAC
>SYKG01000053.1 GCA_005797835.1 Methylotenera sp. | reverse complement strand
AGATGGAGAGAATTAAATGTTCCCGGTGAAAAAGAATTTAAAGGCAGGGGAGTTGCTTACTGCCCGCATTGCGATGGTCCTCTATTTAAAGGCAAGCATGTTGCTGTTATAGGAGGAGGAAACTCAGGAGTTGAGGCTGCCATTGATCTTGCAAATATCGTAGGGCATGTTACTCTTTTTGAATTTGCATCTGAATTAAAAGCCGATGATATTTTAAAAAAAAGGCTTTATAGCTTATCAAATATAGATGTCATATTAAATGCGCAAACTACTGAAGTTATCGGCACAGATAAAGTTAGCGGTATGACTTACCTCGATCTGAAATTAAATGAAAAGAAAACTATTCAAATTGAAGGTATTTTTATTCAAATTGGTTTATTACCAAATACAGATTTTGTTAAAACTACTTTAGATCTTTCTAAGTTTGGCGAGATTATGATTGATAATCACAATCAGTCTTCATTACCAGGTTTATTTGCAGCAGGCGATGTAACGACCGTGCCTTATAAACAAATCATTACTGCGATGGGAGAAGGAGTAAAAGCATCTCTTGGAGCCTTTGATTATCTTATTCGGCAATAAGTTAAATTTTATTAGCTACGATAATTTCTTTGAGTAAAGGCAAAGTGATAGGCCTTTTGTAAGTTAAAGACCATTTATCTAAAGCCTCTAATATATAAAATAAATTTGGCATATCTCGTTTTAGATATCTCAAGCAATAATCAATAATATCCATACTGAGCTTTATTCCTCTTTCATCTGCATGTTTTAAAAGGGCTATTTTTTTTTCTTCATCAGTTAGGCTTATCACCTCATAAGTGATACCCCAAGCAAGTCTTGTTGCTAAATCATCTCTTAATTTCATTTGGAGAGGCGAATAAAGCCCTGTTACTAACATATTTTGTTTAGAATCTTTGCATCGATTATATGTATTAAATAATTCGATTTGTCCAGGCTCGTCAAGCAAATGAACATCATCATGAATAATAAAACCATTGTCTGAAGCAATATGAGCTAAATGAGATTTGCCTGCGCCTTCATTGCCCCAGAGATATATAAATTGAATAGGCAATTTATTTGAGATGACCTCCTTTAAAGTATGAACTACCTCAATATTTTGACCAACCACAAAATTCTCAAAAGATTGTTTTGGTGGCGGAGATAGGGCTAAAAGCATCTGTTTCATATCTATTTGAGGCTGATTTAGATAAAGATAGCCTTAATTATGCACATCTTTAAAATATATTTCGGTTAAAATTTCAATTATAACGACTAACCCAAACGTTTAATGAAAGAGAGAGTTAATCTTTTGAATAAAGATGATACAAAAAAAGATATCCAACCCATCACATATAAAGATTCAGGTGTTGATATTGAGGTGGCAGATCAGCTTATTGAAAAAATTAAGCCTTTCGCAAAAAAAACTATGCGAGTGGAGGTTTTAGCTGGTATCGGAGGTTTTGGATCTTTATTTGAAGTGCCTAAAAAATATAAAGAACCCGTTCTCGTTTCAGGTACCGATGGGGTAGGGACAAAACTTAAATTAGCATTCGAATTAAATAAACATGACTCAGTTGGGATTGATTTGGTTGCTATGAGTGTCAACGATATATTGGTTCAGGGGGCTGAACCCTTATTCTTTCTCGATTATTTTGCATGCGGCAAACTTGATGTAGAAGTAGCATCTCAGGTTATTAAGGGTATTGCGGAGGGTTGTGCCCAATCTGGATGTGCTCTTGTAGGAGGAGAAACAGCAGAAATGCCAGGTATGTATCCTGAAGGTGAGTACGATTTAGCTGGATTTGCAGTAGGTGTCGTAGAAAAAAATGAAATTATCAATGGTAAAACAATTAAATCTGGGGATGTAGTTATTGGCTTAGCTTCTAGCGGGGCCCATTCAAATGGGTATTCCTTGATTAGGAAAATTATTAGAAATGAAAAAGCCGATTTTTCAGCAGCCTTTGATGGCAAAACATTAAGAGATATTGTAATGGAGCCAACTAAGCTCTATGTCAAATCTATTCTTAAACTTAAAGATATTATCAAAATTAAGGGTATGGCCCATATTACGGGAGGTGGCATCATAGAAAATATCCCACGTATTTTAGGGGAAGATTTAACTGCAGAAATTAAATCTCCAAGCTGGCCCTTGCCAAAAATTTTTCAGTGGCTAAAAGAGAAAGGAAATATTTCTAGCGCTGAACTTTATCGCACATTTAATTGTGGAATAGGTATGGCGATTGTTGTTGATCAAAATGATGTAGCTCAAACAAAGCAAATCTTACGCGAATCCAATGAGACTGTTTATGAGATAGGCATCATTAGAAAACGTCAAGCTAATGAACAACCTACTATGGTAATTTAATTTAAAGATGAAAAAATTATTGCCATTTAAAAAGTGGCTAGTATTTTTTTTATTTTTATTTCACACATTAGCTATTTCAAAAGAAGTTCCCAATATTTTAGAGTTGAAATATGAGTTAACCCAGAATGGAGAATTACTGGGCACAGTGATTGAAAAATTTATGACTGATGAGACAGGAAAGTATTATCTTGAGAGCGCCACAAAAGGCATTGGTCTTTATGCTTTATTTGGAGATCGCCAGCTGATAAGCGAAGGTAGCATTTCATCCGAAGGCTTAAAGCCAAAACGTTTTGAAGTTCACCAAGGAAACAATGCAAGTAAAAATATAGTCGCAGATTTTGATTGGGATAATCAAGTACTTATTACTCGTTTTAAGGGCAATGAGACAAAAGATAATATAAAAAACAAAACGCAAGATTTAATTTCTTATTTGTATCAGTTTAACTACGAAAATTTCGAACAGTCTATGATTGAATTTGAAGGTACTACAGGTAAAAAGTATAAAAAATATCAATTTCGGATTATAGATAAAAAAGTAGTGCTTTCATTAGGCGATATAAAATTTGAGACAACTTTAGTTCAAAGTTTGGCTGAAAAAGATGGAAAGCCAGAAACTCAAATATGGTTAAATAATAAGCTTTATAAGCTACCTATTCGTATTCGTTACCAGGAAAAAAATGGCTCAACAATAGAGCAAAATTTGGTACAAGCAAATATAGACATCAATGGATTCTAATTGTATAAAAAAACTTCTGAAAAGTAATTATATAAAATTTTTATTAGCCATTTTTGCTTCAATTTTAATTCATCTTTTTTTATTAGGAGGTATTGATATATACAACCCATTCTTTTTGAAAAAACCTGATAATCTTAATGTTGTAATTAAAAGTTATCTTGAAAATCATGTAAAAAATGAAGAAGTAGTAACTAATCCTATAACAAATAAAGAAGTAGTAACTAAAAAAAAATCACCTTCTCTCAAAAATAATATAAAACAAAATAGGCAAATAGATACTATTTCGAATGAAAAAAAGGAGAGTTCAATAAAAGATTTGAGCCAAGATCTTCAAGATTATGAATTAAAGGAAGTTTCTCAAGACGCAGATCAAAATGATAAAAAAGAAATCCTATATAAAAAAGTAGTGATTGATTATGATGTAAGAAGAAGTTTAGGCAGCTCCCCTGTAGGAGCAGCAAAAACTATATATCTATTAGAGCAAGACAATCACTACAGTATCAGAAATGAGGTTGAAGCAAAGGGATTCGCATCCCTTTTTTATTGGAATAAATTAGTACAAATAAGCGACGGACTGATTACGCCAGAAGGGTTAAAGCCATTAAATTACCATTATCAATTTGGTAGCAAGATAGATAATCTTGCAGTTTTTGATTGGGAATCTAAAAAAATTATTACCTCAGCTAATGGAAAAACAAGCGAGTTTGAGATATTGGAAGGATCTCAAGATATGCTAAGTTTTATGTATCAATTCATGTTTGAACCCCCTTTAACTAAAATGAAAATTTACATCACAAATGGAAAGAACTTTAAGCCTTATGATTATGCTTTTGTTGGAGAAGAAATTATCGAGACTGAAGTAGAAAATTTATTCACTATACATATAGCAAAATTTAATTACAACAATGAAGAAAGAATAGATCTCTGGCTTGCAAAAGACTATAGATATCTTCCAATCAAAATAAGAAAAACAGAAAAAGATGGCAGTATTTTAGACCAAACTGTAAAAAAAATTGAAACAGAATCTTTAGAGCCTTAAATATGCGTAATTTAAATTTGATACAACATTGTGCAAATATTCTAGGCAAGGTTCTAGATTTTTATGGACCAGCAGATATGAAATTAAGTACTTATTTTAAAGAGCATAGTGAATTGGGGCAAAAAGATAGAGGTGAAATTGCGGATTGTGTCTATAGTATATTAAGACGATTAAGATTTTTAAAGAAAATAAATGAAGATAATGAAAACTATAAGCGTCTCGTGATTACGTGGCTAATCAAAATTGATGGAAGAAGTATTCGCGACTTGGAACATGGATTAAGTAAAGAAGAAATTGAATGGGCCAAATCATTAAAATCAAGAGATACAGAGCAATATACGTGGCCAGAAAAATTAAGTTTACCTGATTGGCTTTGGGAATTATTTGTTGAACAATATGGTCTAGAGGAGACAATACTTTTAGGTAGAAGTTTTCTTGAGCCAGCTAAATTAGATATTAGAGTTAATACTATAAAAATTAGTCGAGATGAGTTAGTTAAATTGTTTTTAGAAGATGGATTTGATGCGGAAGTAATGACTTTTTCGCCCACTGGTATACGAATTTCTCGGGGAACATCGTTAAGCCGAAATCCACTATTTGTAGAAGGAAAAATTGAGGTTCAAGATGAAAGTAGTCAAATATTAAGTTTTTTAGTGGATGCTAAAAGGGGAATGATGGTTGCAGATTTTTGTGCTGGCGCAGGAGGAAAAAGCCTAGCATTAGGAGCAATTATGAAAAATACTGGCCGTATATATGCTTACGATATTTCAGAAAAAAGAATAAATAATCTAGGAAAGCGATTAAAAAAATCTGGGCTATCTAATTTATTTGCACAAAAAATTAAAAATGAAAAAGATAAAAAAATTAAAAAATTATATGGAAAATTTGACCGAGTACTTGTTGATGTCCCATGCAGTGGCACCGGGACTCTTAGAAGGAATCCTGATTTAAAATGGAAAAATCTTATACAGGATTTAGATGAGCTAAATTTGAAACAATTGGCGATTCTTGAAGAAGCTAAAAAGCTTGTAAAAAAAGAGGGCCGATTAATTTATTCGACATGCAGTCTTTTAAGAAGAGAAAATGAGTCTATCATTGAAAGTTTTTTAAAAAATAATGAAAATTTTAGATCTATTTCTGCGAATGATATATTAATAAAGAATCAAATACCCCTAACTACAGGTAATTTTTTAAAATTATCTCCACATAATCAAAAAACAGATGGTTTTTTTGCAGCAGTCGTCGAACGAATAGATTAAACAAATGAAAAACAAAACAAATAATCATATTTTAATAGGCGCCCTTGCTGGTTTATTAATTGGTTTTTATATTAAATTTAATTCAACTGTGATTTGGGGGGATTCAGTTATTTATATAGCTGATCTTGTTGCAGATATATTTATTTCTTCTTTAAAGATGGTTTTAGTCCCAATAATATTCTTTTCTATATCTGTAGGTATAGCAAATTTAAGCTCGCATAAACAATCGTCAAAAATATGGCTTTTAACATTTTTATTCTTTTTCTCTTCAATGGCACTTGCTATTGCCTTAGGTATTGGATCAATGAATCTATTTGAGCCAGGTCGTGGCATGTCTTTATCTTTATTTAGCGATCAATTAAATAAGTTTCACATATCTTCAGTTAACTTCACTGTATTTATGAAACAATTTTTTAGTAGTATTTTTGTCAATCCAGTAAAAGCTATGACTGAGGGAAATATTCTAGGAGTTATTACATTTTCAATCTTAGTAGGGTTTGCAATTGCTAAAGGCGGAAAAGAATTTTTTGAAGTAAAAAAAATATTCAATGATCTATTGGGGATCATTATGAAGATTGTTTCTTGGATTATAAGATTTTCTCCTTATGGTGTTTCAGCACTTTTTATTAAGTTAGTGACGACACAATCACCAGATTTGTTTATGTCGCTATCAAAATTTATAATAGTTATTATTGGTACGACACTTTTTCATGGAATAATTATTTTACCTTTGCTACTTTATTTTTTTACAAAAATAAACTTATTCATCTTATGGCAAGGAGCGCGAGAAGCAATTATGACAGCGCTCGCTACAAGCTCAAGTAGCGCAACTATTCCAGTTACTTTAAGAGTGGTTGAAAATAATTTAAAAGTTAAATCAGATATTGCTAGATTTGTTATTCCTATAGGGGCAACTGTAAATATGGATGGCACAGCACTTTATGAGGCCTCTGCAGCCTTATTTATTGCAAATCTTGCAGGTGTCGATTTAGGCTTGGGGCAACAAATCATTATTTTTTTTACTGCAATGATAGCTGCGATTGGTGCCCCAGGTATTCCGAGCGCTGGCATGGTTACCATGGCAATGGTATTACAATCTGTGGGACTTCCTCTAGAAGCGCTTGCTATTTTATTACCTATCGATCGCTTACTTGATACATTTAGAACTGCAGTAAATGTTGAGGGAGATATTGTAGCAAGTCTAATTGTTCATAAATTCGTCACTAAAAATTAGCTTTTATATGTTAATTGGTCAAAGCAAGTTTTTATCTTATCCCACTTAAAATAAGGGCCAGGGTCTGTTTTTCTTGATGGGGCAATGTCAGAATGTCCAGCAATACTTATGATTGGATATTCTTTGATTAAGCATTGAATTAATTCTTTTAAGCAGTCATATTGGTTAGTTTCAAAAGCATCATAATCGCTTCCTTCTAGTTCAATGCCAATTGAAAAATCATTGCAATTGTTAATTCCTCTCCAGGTTGACTCCCCAGCATGCCATGCGCGGTCAAGACATGATACAAACTGAAAAAGTGAACCATCTCTTCTAATTAAAAAATGTGAGGATACTTTTAAATTTGTAATAGATCTAAAGTATTCATGATCATCAGGGCTAAGTTTATTTGTAAATAAATCAAAAATATACTTACCCTCATAAATTCCAGGTGGGAGACTAATATTATGAATTACAATTAAACTAATGGTTGACTTAGTCGGTCGATTATCAAAGTTAGGCGATAATATAATCTTTGCTTTATCTATAAATCCAGACTTGTTTATTGATATAGATTTAAACATTGTTAAATAAAGGAAATTTAAAATTTAAGGATTAAAATGATTTTCATAAAATTATTTTTCATGTTATTGGTTATTCTAGTCTCAGCTGAGATATTTACCAATGCGCTTGAGCATTTGGGGGAAAAATTAAAGATTTCTGAAGGTGTGACAGGATCTATTTTTGCAGCTATAGGAACTGCTCTTCCTGAGACACTAGTGCCACTTTTGGCACTTTTATCTTCTCACGGCAATGTTGAGACTAATCATGAAATTGGCGTAGGTGCTATTTTAGGCGCCCCTCTGATGCTCTCCACTTTGACAATGTTTATTATGGCTACTTTTGTAATTGGGCATAGAGGATTGAGAGGCAATCTGAAGCCTGAAAAAACTGGTTTAATCAGAGATTTAGATTTTTTTATAGCCTCATTTATTTTTGCTGGAATCGCCTTATTTATTCCTCATACTAATGAGTTTGTAAGGGGGTTAATAGCTTTTTTAATGGTTTTCTCATATTTTATTTATATTCTTTTGACTATTAAAGCATCAAAAAAACTTGTTAATGATGGTCATGCCACAGAAGCATCAGGTCTAATGCATATGGAAAGAATTGGGTTACCAAATAATTATTTGATTATTACTCTCCAATTATTTATCGGGTTAGCTTTGTTAATATTCGGAGCAAAAGGTTTTATTTCTGGGATTGAAGAGACATCATCTATTTTAGGAATTTCTGCACTTATTTTATCAATGTTAATTATTCCTATAGCGACCGAGCTCCCTGAAAAAGTAAATAGTATTTTTTGGATTCGTAAAGGTAAAGATACACTTGCTTTTGGCAATATAACTGGTGCAATGGTGTTTCAAGGAACACTTCTTCCCGCACTTGGCATTCTTTTGACCCCATGGGAGCCAAGAAAAGAAGTTTATTTATGCATTTTTATAACGCTTATTTCTTCTATATGGCTTAGGTTTCTTATACAAAAATCAAATATAAAAGTTTGGCATTTGGGTATAAATGGAATCTTTTACTTTACTTATCTATATTTTGCTCTTCATTGATTTTCTTTTTGTTTGTGAATAAAACTAACCCACCACTTCTTAGGATTTTTGGATCCTTACTTTATGAATTGTTTGCACTCATTCCGATATGGATGGTTTCAGGATTTATATATATATATTTTCTAGATGAATATTTTGGAAGATATCAAAGGCAAATACTTCAAATTTATTTATGGATAATTTCTGGAAGTTACTTTACATATTGCTGGTCAACGTCAGGGCAAACATTAGCTATGAGAGCATGGAAAATAAAAATTGTTTCCTCTCATGGGCACCTTACTAAAAAATTAGCATGGAAAAGATATATATTTGCAACCCTAGGTACTTTGGTAGCAGGAGTTAGTTTTATATGGGCACTTATTAATAAAAAACAGTTATATCTTCACGATCTAATTTTAAAAAATTATTTTATTGATATTCGGTTTTATAAATCATCACCACGCCAATCAAAAAGAAAATAAGTGTGGGTATGACGGCACATAGTAGTGGCTGCCAATCATTTAGGAGCCCAATATATCTAAAAGATGAATTCATGATCTGGTAAAAGATACCAATCAAAATACCAAAAAATATTTTTATATTTTTGCCACCAGAGCGCTCTTGTAAGAATCCGAATGGAATAGCAAATATAACCATTGCTAAAGATGCTAGTGGGTAAATTAATTTTTCCCATAAAGCGAATTCATATCTAGTAACTTTTTGCTTATTGCTTTTTAAATATTTTATAAAGTTAATAAGATTTATGGAGGACATTTTTTCAGGAGATAGAAGAAGAACATTCATCATTTCGGGTCTGATAAGTGATTCCCAGTTTGCATTTTTAAGAGAAATTGTTGAAACTTTGTTTTGATTAAATATAGTTTGACTAATATCTTCTAAACCCCATTCCGAGCCTTTAAAATTTCCTTTTTTAGCATTTGTTATTGTTCTCAGTTTAAAATTATTATCAAACTCATAGATATGAATTTTCGATAAGCTTGCGTCTGGTAAAATATGTTCGATATTAATAAAACTATTTCTATCTTTAATCCATAATCCAGATTTCATTGCTTGACTTACAATCGAGTCTTTAGCTTGAATTTTTGTTTCTAGCGCTTTTTTTTCTGTAAAAGGGGTGACTAGATCCCCGATAGCAAAAGTAAATATGGTGAAAAAAAATCCCACAAAAGATAAAGTAAAAGCTAATCGTTTTAATGAAAATCCACTTGATCGAATAATAGTTAACTCCGAACTTTCAGATAGCTGTCCCATAGCGAACATACACCCAATAAGTACAGCAATTGGAACTATTTCATAAACGTGACCAGGTATACTCAGAACTACATAACTAAATATACTTAGTAAGCTATATGTACCTTTTCCTAAATCATTTATTTCTTGAATAAAATCAAAAAAAGTAAATAACCCTATAATACCAAGCATGACCCAGAAAATAGGTATTGCCAACTCTAAGTTAAGGTACCGATTTAAAATTTTCATTTAGTATTAAACATACTTCCTAATTTAAAAATTGGCTGATTCATTGAACGTTTATAGGTGAGATAAATTGTTAGTAATAGGAAAATAATATGGATCGGCCAAAAGCCAACAGCTATATTTACTTTTTTTAAAGTAATCAGGGTATTCATGATAGCCAAAAGATTGTTGTAAATTATAAAAATTAGGACTGCAAAAATAATATTGAGTGACCGTCCTGCTCGAGGATTTGTAAAACTTAAAGGGATTGCTAAAAAAACTAATAAAATACTTGCGATAGGAGAAGCAATTCTCCATTGAAACTCTAAACGATCTTGAAGTGTGTTTGATTTGATAACATCATAAAGTTTTTTGCTATCAATACTTTCTTCGAAAGATTCAATAGGTTCTTGCGTTGTTAGAATTCCATACTTATCAAATTCTGTTGTGGAGAATTCTTTTGTATTCGGAACACCTTCGTATCTTCGACCTTTCTCCATGATAATATAGGTATCGCCTTTACTTGAAATTTCTCGACGACCATTATTAGCGATTACGATACCTAATTTGTTATTTTGTTTTGTTTGAACAAATATATTTTTGACAGCGCTCCCTAAGCTATCAAAACTTTCAACATAAAATACTCGTTCGGAATTTTTTGACTCCTTAAATGTTCCTGGATTAATTGTTGATAATTCATCGCGACTTTTTAATTGACTTTTAAATTGATCAGCAGTTCTAACTGCCCAAGGATTCAGAAAAAGGGATAGAAAAGCAACTAAAAATACCGCTGGCATAACAAAAGATGTAATAGGTTTGATAATTTTTGCAAGACTTAGCCCCGAACTGAGCCAGATAATCATTTCTTGATCTCTATACCATCGAGATAAGGTAAGAAGAACAGCTAGAAAAATTGACAGAGATAATAAAAGTGGAGAATATTTGATTAAATTTAGACCTAATATCGTTTTTATAGCATCGTTCGGTATAGAGCCTTTTGCTGCAAATTTAAGATAAACTGTAACTCTTTGGGCCAAAACTATACTTATCAGTATTAAAAGGGCCGTAATTGAATTAATAAGTAGTTCTTTTTTTAAAGACGTTTTAAATAACATTGATTTTCCCGTTTTAAAATTCGAGAATATTTAAGGCATATATATGAAATTTAGCATAAAAATAGACCAGCTGGAGAAACAAGTCTCTGATGTATTAGTCCTTGGAGTTTACGACTCACTTAAGGTTGTTTTTGACAAATTATCGTTAAATACAACCACTATTAGCCATATCACCTCAATTTTAAAACATGGTGATATGAGCGGTAAGGCTGGCTCTTCTCTTATCTTGTATAACATCCCTGGAACAAAAATTTCAAAAATACTTTTAATAGGCTTAGGTAAGGAAAAAGAGCTTGATGGAAAAAAATACCAGGCTGCAGTAAGGGCAATGATTTATGAGCTTAATAAAATGGATGTTAAGACAGTTACATCTTATCTCCAAATTGCATCTGTTCAGGGGGGAGATATTGTTTGGAATCTTGAGCATTTTGTTAATGAAGTGATGGATGTGAGTTATGAATTCGCAGAGCTTAAAACTATTGAAAAAAAAGCTAAAAAAACTTTTAACTTTTTTATAGCTTCTGATAAGAAAAATCAAAAGATCTTTGAGGGGGTCCTGAAGAAATCTTTTGCACTAGCAAAAGGAATTGAGCTTACAAAAACACTTGGAGATCTACCGCCTAATATCTGTACACCAACTTATTTAGGTAAAAAAGCTCAAGAAATTGGAAAAGAATATGGTATGAAAATTGAAGTTTTAGATCAAAAGCAAATTGAAAAATTAAAAATGGGCTCTTTTCTTGGCGTTGCTAAAGGAAGCAGACAGCCACCTAAATTTATTGTACTTCAGCATAACAAGGGTAAAAAAATGCAAAAACCTATTATTTTGATTGGTAAGGGTATTACTTTTGACGCGGGAGGCATATCAATTAAACCTGCAGGCGATATGGATGAAATGAAATATGATATGTGTGGCGCAGCTAGTGTTTTAGGTACTTTTAAGACAATTGGCTTATTAAATCTGCCAATGAATATTGTAGGAATAATTCCAACATGTGAAAACTTACCTGATGGGCTTGCTGTGAAGCCAGGCGATATATTAACTAGTATGTCAGGACAAACAATTGAGGTATTGAATACGGATGCAGAGGGTAGATTAATTTTATGCGATGCGTTAACTTATGCAGAGAGATTTAATCCAGAAGTAGTGATTGACATTGCAACGCTCACTGGCGCATGTGTAATTGCTTTGGGTCATCATGCTTCAGGCTTATATAGCAATGACGACAAGCTTGCAAAAGATCTTGAATCGGCAGGCCAGATATCTATGGATAGAGTATGGCGAATGCCCCTATGGGAAGACTATCAATCTCAATTAAATAGTAATTTTGCAGATATGGCAAATATTGGTGGAAGAGCAGGGGGCAGTATTACTGCAGCTTGTTTCTTATCTAGATTTACAAAAAAATATAAATGGGCTCATTTAGATATTGCAGGAACTGCATATAAATCTGGAAAAGCTAAAGGGGCTACAGGAAGACCAGTTGGGTTATTAACTCAATATATTTTAGATAAACTACATTAAGCTTTCATGACATATATAGATTTTTATTTTAATGTAGAAAATAAATTTAAAAAAATTCAAGAAATCTTAGAAAAAGAAATTTTTCGTAAAAGAAAAATATTTATATCAGTGACCGATTTAATAAGCGCAGAAGCATTGAGCGATTTTCTTTATTCAGAATCATCTGTTTTATTTCTACCTCACGAGATAGGCAATCATCAAGAAAAAACGCCCATTCATATCGATTGGGATCATAAATCAGTGAGTGATGATTTTATGATTAATTTAAAGCCAAATATTTCGACTTTTTTTTCAAGGTATTTAAGACTCATTGAGATCGTCTCGTTCGATGAGGAAGATAAAAAGACAGCAAGAGACCGACTAAAATTTTATCGCGATCGTGGTTATGAAATTCAATTAATTGATACTGCAAAAGATAAGCAATTAGTTAGTTAGTTCGTTGTATCGAGAAGCATCTAAAAAAAACTTGAGATTACTCGTATCATCTTGAGATCGTATTTTACAAATCCAATTTTCGTAAGGCCTATCATTAATTAATTCTGGTGATTTTTGAATATCAAGATTAATTTCAGTCATCACTCCATTAAGTGGGCCAATTAAATCAGAAGCAGTTTTGACTGATTCAATCACACCAAAAGTTTTATTTCTTGAGATTTTACTTTGTAATTTAGGTAATTCGACGAAAACAATATCACCCAAAAGATTTTGTGCGTAATCAGTAACGCCAATTTCGTATGTAGCTTCTCCAATAGATTTAATCCAGAGATGCTCAGGGGTATAAATAAGTGTATTAGGAGTGCTCACATTAAGTTTGTGCTAGTAATTTTATCGAGAAAAGCATTAAGTTGATGACAAATAGAATTATTTTGTTTATTATCGCGTAAATTTAGTATGAATAGGAGATTCTAGTTTGAAAAAGCTTATTAGATTTTTTTCCATCCTAACCATAACTTTTTTCTTTGTATTGGCTTCAATTTCGGCCGAGGCAAATGAATCTAGATCCAAAAAATCCTCAAAAGTAGAATTAGCTCGTATTTCATCAGCAGATAAAAAAACGAATGCAGATGGGCTTTTAAGACTAGCCTCTTTAAATGCTCTAATTGTGAATCAGAATACAGGCGAAGTTTTATATGCTAAAGATACAGCTGCTCAAACTTCTATTGCCTCTTTAACTAAACTAATGACTGCTATGGTGACTTTAGACGCAAAACTTCCTATGGATGAGGAAATTACAATTACTCGTGAAGATGCGAATACTTTAAAAAATACAAGTTCCAAACTGCCTGTTGGCACAGTGTTGTCTCGTTCTGAACTACTGAACATTGCTTTGATTGCTTCAGATAATAGAGCGGCGGCTGCTTTAGGCAGAAGCTACCCCTCAGGAGAATCTGGCTTCATAAATGCTATGAATATTAAAGCATTGCAACTTGATATGACACGAAGTGAATTTGCAGATGCTACAGGTCTCAATAATCGTAATATTTCCACAGCAGAAGATCTTGTAAAATTAGTAAAAGCTGCCTATCAATACCCTGACATTCGTGAAATCTCAACGACGGCTTCATATGAAGCATTCGTCAAAGGACATCGTAACCCTGTAAATTTTAATAATACAAATAGATTAGTTAGAAAAAGTGATTGGGTCATTGGCCTATCAAAAACAGGCTTTATTCAGGAAGCTGGAAGATGCCTTGTTATGCAAGCTATGATTGGTGGACAACCTATGATTATTGTATTACTTAAATCTTACGGAAGTGCAACTCGTACTGCGGATGCAAATAGAATTAGAAAATGGATTGAAAAAACTACTTTTATTTATGACTTAGATCAATCTAAGCAAAATAGTTAAACTTCTTTAGTTTTTGTAACTTTTCTTTTTGCTGCAGGTCTATTAATAACTACTTTTTTTTCAGGCTTTTTCTTGGCGTTTATTTTCTTTTTACCTTTACTTGAAGCTTCTTTATTGCTGATAAGTATCAAACCTTCCTCTAAAGTAATTTTTTCAATATCTTGACCCTTTTGAAGGGTCACTTTGGTGGACCCTCTCTGAAGATATATGCCATAGCGACCATTAAAAATTTCAATGGAAAGATTTGTTTCGGGATCATTGCCCAAAGTTCTTAAAGGTACATTTTTTGCTATAGCTTCTGCAATAAGTTCAAGTCCTCGCTCAAGCGTAACATCAAAAATAGTTTCTGATCTTGGAATAGATTTAAATTTTCCATCGTAATTTACATAGGGCCCAAAACGTCCAATATTTACAATTAATTTTTTTCCAGTTTCTGGGTGCAGTCCTAATTCTTTAGGAAGCGATAAAAGATTTAATGCTATATCTTCATTTAGGTCACTTAAAGATATTTCTTTAGGAACACTTACCCGCTTAGGTTTCTTTTTACTATCTTCCTCTTGGATACCTACTTGGAGGTAGGGCCCATAGGGTCCGATTAATAAGAGAACATCTTTCCCAGTTTCAGAATCTTTACAAACAAGAATAGGTTCGTTTGGAGGACTTATATCACCATTTACATTTCTAGTGTAATCACAATCAGGATAGCCTGAACATCCAATAAATTTACCTCTTCTGCCTAGTCTCGAGAATAAAGGTTTACCGCATTTAGGACAGTCTTCATGAATAGCTTCTTGCGTAATTTCAGCCCGGTCAATACTTGATTTCTCAATAATTGTTTTATTGAAATCATCCCAAAAGCTCTTGAGAAGTGGTATCCATTCTTTATTATTCTCTGCAATTTCATCTAACGAACTTTCAAGACCAGAAGTAAAATCATAATCTACATAACGGGTAAAATGTTCAGTGAGAAATTTATTAACAACACGACCTACATCAGTAGGCATGAATCTTTTTTTATCAAGAATGACATATTCGCGATCTTGAAGAGTTGAAATAATACTCGCATAAGTAGAGGGTCTTCCAATACCATATTCTTCGAGAGATTTTACTAAGCTAGCTTCAGAGTATCTTGGGGGAGGCTCCGTGAAATGCTGATCCCCATAAATTTTTTCAACTATTAGAATTTCTCCATTTTCAAGTGGTGGTAATTTAAGTAAGTCTTCGTCTTCATTTGCAGTATCATCCAAACTCTCAGTATAAATAGCAATAAATCCAGGAAATATAAGTGTTTGGCCAGTGGCTCTGAATAAATTTGCTTCAGATCCAATAGCGAGATCTACACTCATAGCATCGAATTTAGCTGGTGTCATTTGACTCGCAAGAGACCGCTTCCATATCATTTCGTATAACTTAAATTGTTCAGGAGATAGCTTGCCAATAAGACCCTGGGGTGTTCGACTGATATCTGTGGGACGAATTGCTTCATGCGCCTCTTGGGCATTTTTTGATTTCGTTTTGTAAAAAATAGGCTCTTTAGGCAAGTAATCTACATCAAAATTTGTATGAATATAGTTTCTAATTTGATTCATTGCTTCATTAGATAGAGTTAGTGAATCAGTTCTCATATAAGTAATTAAACCTACAGTTCCGCTACCAATATCAATACCCTCATAAAGCTGCTGCGCAATTCTCATTGCTCGACTTGTCGTAAAACCAAGTTTGCGAACTGACTCTTGTTGAAGTGTCGACGTAGTAAACGGTGGTGCAGGGTTACGGGTTCTTTGCTTTTTTTCGATACGAATTACTTTTGTTTTACCAGCACTTTCTAAAAGTAATTTACCGATAATAGCTTCATGATCTTCTTTTGAGGTAATAGTAAATTGCTCTACTTTTTTATTTTCGAGCTTAATAAGTTTTGCTTGAAATTTATTTTTAGATTTTATGGAGTCCAGATGAATCGTCCAATACTCCTGGCTGATAAATTTTTCAACTTCAATTTCCCTTTCGATAATAAGCCTTAATGCCGGACTCTGAACCCTTCCTGCTGATAATCCTCTTCTAATCTTTTTCCAAAGTAAGGGGGATAAATTAAATCCTACAAGATAATCCAGAGCTCTTCTCGCTTGTTGAGCATTGACAAGCGGCATCGATATATCGCGAGGATGCTCAATAGCATATTCAATAGCGGATTTTGTAATTTCTTGAAAAATGACACGTTTAATTAACTTATCTTTCGTTAATTTTTTTTCATTAAGAATTTCTAAAATATGCCAAGAAATAGCCTCTCCTTCTCGATCAGGATCTGTAGCTAGATAAACTTCGTCAGACTTTTTTACAGCCCTAGTAATTTCATCAATATGTCTAGCATTCCTATCAATAATTGCATAATTCATTTTGAAATTATTGTCTGTCTCAACAGCGCCTGTTTTTGGAATAAGATCACGAACATGGCCATAAGATGCTAATACTTCAAATTTATTTCCTAGGTATTTTTTAAGAGTTTTTGCTTTCGACGGGGACTCTACAATTAAAAGTTTAGACATTAGATGGGTTTCTAGATTAAAAATTTTGCTGAAAAATAAATTTAAATCCTGATATATATAAGTTGTCTATACTAGCTTAGTTAAATAAATTAGGTTAATTAAATTTATATAATGATTTTAAGAAGCAATATTTTCAGCAAAAGGACTGATATTATTTAGCGGAACGTTGAGATTTCTTATCAAGTCTTCAGTAAAAATGAGTTCATCATTGTCTTGATTAACTCGGTTAAGATTTTCGAAGTCATATAGTCGTCGATCCCCAAGATGAGAAGGCTCAACATTTGATATGGCTTTGTATATATTGTTAATGCGTCCAGGATATTCTCTTTCCCATGCTAATAACATTTTTTTAATTTTTTTTCTTTGAAGGTTTTCCTGGGAGCCACATAGGTTACAAGGAATAATAGGGAAATTCATACGTGATGCATAGCTAGAGATTTCTTTTTCGGAGCAATATGCTAAAGGCCTAATGATAATATTTTTACTGTCATTAGAGATTAGTTTAGGCGGCATAGCTTTCAATTTTGAGCCAAAAAACATATTAAGGAAAAGTGTTTCAACAATATCATCCCGATGATGACCCAAAGCAATTTTATTGATATTAAGTTCTTTTGCTGTTCTATAAATAATCCCACGTCTTAAACGAGAACATAAAGAGCAAGTAGTTTTACCGCTCGGGATTTTTTCTTTAACGACTGAATAAGTATCTTCAGTGATAATTTGATACTCAATATTTAAATTCTTTAAAAACGCAGGTAATACATCCACAGGGAAATCAGGTTGTTTTTGGTCTAAGTTCATTGCAATAATATCAAAGTGAATAGGTACTCTTTCTTTAAGAGCTAACAAAAACATCAACAATGAATATGAATCTTTTCCCCCACTCATGCATACCAAAACTCGGTCCTGGTTTTCAATCATATTAAAATCAGTGATTGCTTTGCCAGTTAAACCTATAAGTTTATTTCTTAATTTCAGAAAATTATTCGTTACATCAATTGGAATTTGCGAGATCATAGTGATAGAGATCTTCCTCCGTCTACTGATAAGATATGCCCAGTGATAAATGGAGCATCCAACACTAAAAATTTGACCGCCATAGCAACGTCTTGGGGCGTGCCTATTTTTTTTAATAATGTTTGAGAAATTACTCGCTGTTTATAAATATCGTTAAATTCCTCATTATTTTCAGGCCATAAAACTGGACCTGGAGCAACTGCATTAACTCTCACATTTGGACTCAATTCTTGAGCAAGTGATTTTGTTAGTGCAGCTAAACCTGATTTAGCCAAACTATAAATAATATAATTTTTTTTTGGCTTATCTATATGAGTATCTGTAATATTGATTATGCAGCCTTGAGTCTTAATAAGTTCATCCATTGCAAGTTGAGATAAAAATAAAGGTGCTTTTAAATTACTTCCAATGAGATCATTCCAATTATTTTCATTAATTTTTCCAATTTCTGTGGGGTAATAACTAGAAGCATTATTTATAAGGATATCTAATTGGCCGTAAGCCTTAATTGTTTCCTTAATGAGATTTGGTAATATATGTATATTCATAAGATCAGCTTGAATAATATTTGCAGAGTCTTTACGAATTTTATTTAAATCTTCTCGAAGTTTTTTTGCCTCATCAGCTGAATGACGATAGTGAATCATTAAATTGATATCTGATTCATGAAGCAGCCTACAAATTGCTTGCCCAATTCTTTTTGCACCGCCGGTCACTAGAGCAACTTTTCTATTTGATTTCATATGTTTAGCTATAAATGGATTGACTCTATTATAATCTAATACCTATGTCATCTATGCCTAAAGCTTTTGAAAGTGAAATTCAATTAAGCGATAAATTAAAAACAAAAATCATTCAAAATATTCACTCTAATCATGGATGGATAAGCTTTGATCATTTCATGAGCCTTGCACTTTATGATCCTGAATTTGGTTATTACACAGGATCTTTAAGAAAATTTGGTGAAAAAGGCGATTTTGTTACAGCATCTGAAATATCAAGTTTTTTTGCTAAAACATTATGTATTCAATTCAAAGAAATTTTTCAATCGGTAGCTAAAAATATCATTGAAATTGGAGCTGGGACTGGTCAATTTGCGCTTGAAGTTATTCAATCCTTGAATAGCGACAATCCAGAAATTGGCTATTATTCAATTTTAGAAATAAGTCATTCGCTGAGGAAGCAACAACATGATCTATTAATAAAATATTTACCCTTCCATCTATTCAACAAAGTTCAATGGATTGAAGAGATTCCAAAAGAATATGAAGGTATTATTTTTTGTAATGAACTTTTAGATGCATTTTCTGTAGATTTGATAAAAAAAATATCAGGTAATTATTATCAAAAGGGTGTTAGTGTTGAAAATGATATATTTGTTTGGAAAGATAAGCCCATAGTTGATCTATCTAGTTATGACCTAATTAATATAGAAAATCTCCCAAATAACTATCTAACTGAATATCCAATATATATTAAAGCTTGGATTAACAAAATTAATCAATCTCTAAAAAAGGGCGTTGTATTAATTATTGATTATGGTTTTAACCACAGAGAATATTTTCACGAACAAAGATCTTCAGGAACCTTGATGTGTCATTTCAAACATCATGCACATGACAATCCTCTGGTGTATCCTGGGATTCAAGATATTACTAGTCATGTGAACTTTAGCTATCTTGCAAGAGAAGCCTCTAAATTAGGATTAAGTGTAAGGGGCTTTGTATCTCAAGCAAATTTTCTTATTAATTGCGGTATATTGAATTTTGTAGATAGATTGAATGAAGAGGATAGTTTTTTATATATGAAATCAGTATCAGAGATTCAAAAGTTATTATCTCCATCAGAAATGGGAGATTTATTTAAAGTTATGATAATAGAAAAAAATCTTGATATAGATTTCATAGGGCTCAAAAATAATAATAAAGTCAATCAATTATGACTGGGCAAAACAAAGACGATATAAAAAAGCGACCTATTAGAAGTTATATCCTGAGGCAAGGAAGAATTTCTCCCTCTCAAACCAGGGCCATTCAGGAAAACTTTCATAAATATGCCATTCCTTTTGAAAATAGACCCAAAGATTTTAGAAATATATTTGAGAACAAAAAAGGCGATCTTATTCTAGAAATTGGGTTTGGAATGGGTACTTCAACCGCAGAGATTGCAAAGTCAAATTTGGATAAAAACTATATTGCAATTGAAGTTTACTCCCCAGGTGTAGGTAATTTGATTAAATTAATTCATGAAAGCAATATTTCAAATTTAAAAATAATTCAACATGATGCAGTAGAGGTTCTTAATTCAATGGTTAAAAATCACTCCTTAAATGGTATGCATATTTTTTTCCCTGATCCGTGGCCAAAAAAAAGACATCATAAAAGAAGGCTCATACAATCAACACTTCTAGAGCTTATTGCAAAGAAAATTAAAAAATCAGGTTATTTACATATTGCAACAGATTGGGAAGAGTATGCTTTATGGATCATTGATCTTTTGTGTAAAGAAGAATTATTGCAAAAGTCGTCAGATGATTTTTTAAAAAAAACTGAATGCCGTCCTTTCACAAAATACGAAAATCGAGGAATTAAGCTAGGTTATAAGGTTTGGAATATTATCTATTCTCGTATTTAACCATTTTCCAATAATTTTTTCTGCTTCATCTGTCCCTTGTTTTTTTAAGCTAGAAAAAAGTTGAACTGAACATTCAATTCCAAGATCAGAACCCCATCTTGAATTGATTTCTTCTTGTACCAATTTCAGTACTTTATAGGAAGATTCTCGAGAAAGCTTGTCAGCTTTAGTTAGTAAAATATGAATAGGTTTTTTAGCCAGCGAGAACCACTCTAGCATTTGTTGATCAAGAGGAGTGAGTGGGTGTCTTATGTCCATAATTAAAACAAGGCCAAAAAGACTAGAACGTTCAGACAGATAAGTGGCTAAAGTTTTTTGCCAATGATCCTTAATGGTTTGAGGAACTTTTGCATAACCATAACCTGGCAAATCTACTAGAAAACGATTCTCGCCAAGAGAAAAAAAATTAATAAGTTGTGTACGCCCTGGCTGCTTACTCACAAAGGCAAGTCGATTATGATTTGCAAGCGTATTGATAGCACTTGATTTACCTGCATTTGATCTTCCAGCAAAGGCAATCTCCATACCATTAGGGGGAGGTAAATCACTTAGATGGTGTGCAGATAAATAATATGATGCATTTTTAAAAATAGCCATAGGCTTTACTAACCTTTTAATCCAATCAAAATGCTATCACGAGATTAGAATTTTAGATAAAATGTGACAGGTACATTCTTTAATATTTGGAGCTTTGTGTAATGAGCGGTAGAAATACTTTTTTTATTTTCATAATATTTTTTTTAATTTCGAGCATTTCAGTTGCAGCAACTAATGAGCTTAAAAATCTACCGCAAGTTGTTACTAATGTATGTGCTGCATGCCATGGAATTGATGGAAACAGTGTATTGACTGCTAATCCAAAATTAGCAGGACAACATTCAGAGTATATTTATAAACAACTAAATAATTACAAGTCTGGTGAACGAGCAAACGCTATAATGGCTGGGATGGCAGCAATGCTTGCAGACACAGATATGCATGCTGTGGCGGAATACTTTTCCAATCAAAAACTTAATCTTGGACAAGCAAAAACTAATGGATCTGGATCTCTTGGAGAAAAAATATATCGGGCAGGCATCCGTGCCAACGGTGTTCCAGCATGCGCATCTTGCCATGGCCCTACCGGGGACGGTCTCCCAGTTAAATATCCTCGTTTAGGAGGCCAACATACTGAATATATTCTTAATCAACTAAATCAGTTTAGACTTGGTGCCCGTGCTAACGATGAAAGTAAGGTCATGCGAACCATAGCTGCTAAATTAACTGAACAAGAAATGGGAGCGGTAGCCGATTATATTCAAGGATTAAGATAATTCTTTACAATTCACAGCTTATTTAATCACTGCAACTAACTTAGAGCCTCAGCGGTCGAATTTCCTTTTATTTATTGCCGAATACCTGTGAAAAATACCACATTAAATCCGAGAAGACTTCATCAATTGTTAAGTTCTATGAACTTTGCAATTTCCATGCTTGTTTTTCTTGGCATTGCATCCATTATAGGAACAATACTTAAGCAAAACGAACCGTACGAGAGCTATATTATAAAATTCGGCCAATTTTGGTTTGAATACTTCCAAAATATTGGCTTATACGATATTTATCACAACATCTGGTTCTTAACCATTTTACTTTTCTTAGTCCTTTCTACAACACTCTGTATCTCAAAGAATAGTCCATCAATTCTTAGAGATTTTTTTGATTTCAAAGACAGCCTAGAAGAAAAATCACTTTTATCATTCTCTCACCACCTCGTTTTGGAGAATAAAAGTGATGTGAATCTCACAAAAGTTCTAAATTATTTAAAACAAAGTAAATTTAGAGTAAGAGAAAAACCCAAAGATAATGGAGATCTTCTCATTGTTGCTAAAAAAGGGAATTATCAACCACTTGGCTATATCTTTACGCACATTGGGGTGGTAGTAATCTGTTTGGGGGGATTAATGGATGGAAATTTAATCTTTAAAACCCAAGAATTATTAGGGTATAAAAAAATTGAAACATTAGATATACCAGCTTCAAAGGTGCCAGAAGAAAGTCGATTAAGTATAAATAATCCTTCATTTAGAGCTAATATGACTCTCGCAGAGGGATCGTCAGGTAATGTTGCATTTGTAAGAGTCAAAGATGGATATCTTGTCCAAGATCTTCCTTTTAAAATTACCTTAAAAGATTTTAGAATTAACCATTACTCAACTGGAATGCCAAAATCATTTGAAAGTGATTTAATCATCTCTGATCCAGAATTACCTAATGAAGTAAAAAAAACTATTAGTGTAAATCGGCCACTCACCTACAAAGGTATAGCAATCTATCAATCAGATTTTCAGGATGGAGGTACTACACTCAATGCAAAATTGAGAAGTTTATTTCAGTCCAGTCCACCCCAAAAAATTCAGGGGAAGATTTTTGAAAAAGTTAAATTAGATAATGATCAATTAACCTTCGAATTCAATGATTTTAAAAAATTTAATGTTTTAAAACTAAAAGAGGGAGAAAAAGAAAAATCTACAAATGTAGGTCCAAGTGTTACTTATAAAGTTAGAAATAATTCTGGACAAGCTCGAGAATTTATAACGTACCAGTATCCTATTCAGATTGATGGAAGATTATTTTTTGTGAGTGGAGTTAGAGAAACACCCCAACAAGATTTTAGATATTTAAAAATTCCTGCAGATTCAAATAGCTCATTAGATGAGTTTCTATTATTCAAGGATGCGCTGCAGAATAAATCATTGGTTGAAGATGTTGCAAGAAAAATTGCAGATCAATCTGCAACTATAAACAAGAATAAAGATCTCAAGGGTCCGTTTGAGGATAGTGTTAATAAACTTATGACCTTATTTTCTGCAGGTGGGTTTTCCAAACTTGCTGAAAATATTGACAATAACATTCCTGCCATTGAGAAAGAAAAGGCTGTTCAGGCTTATTTAAAAATTATTGATATTGCCTCAAGTGAACTTTATAAAAAACAAGTTAATTTATTGAATAAGGAACTCGATCAATCACAAATCTTATTTATTCAAGATGCCTTGAATGCCTATAGTGATATGTTTTTTTATGGAACACCCTATTATTTTGATTTAACGAGCTATGAACAAATTGAGGCAAGTGGACTCCAACTCACAAAAGCACCTGGGCAGTTTTGGGTTTATCTAGGTTCCTTAAGTCTAATTTTGGGTATTTTTGCCATGATTTATTTGCATGAAAGAAAGTTATGGCTGCTTATCAAGTCGAAAGGCAGGGTCATACTTGCTTATAGTTCAAACCGCAAGAATGTTGATTTTGATAGAGATTTCGAAAAACTAACAAAAGAAATGCAGGAGATCATTTAGTTATGGGCAAATTATGTTGAATCAGTTAAGACGATCCCCCAAAGGGACAATTCAAGCTTTGAATATTTTATTTCTCCTATTCCTCTCTGGAGGAGCCTTTTATGCGCTCAAAGCATTTCATACCTTTATGGATGTTTACGAGATGATCATTCTGGTAGGAAGTGTTGGATTTTTTAGCTGGCTCGGTTGGAGTTGGCATCACATTAAGAAAATTATGATTTTAGCTTTTGTCTTCAGTCTTCTGGCGATAGGGCTTTATAAGGGGGTACTGACCAATAATCAAGAAATCTTCTTTTTGAAATATTTCATTGCTAGTCAGTCAGCCATCATGTGGATGAACGTATTATTTATCCTTTCTCTCTTCCTTTACTGGCTTGGATTACTCACCAAAAGTGGCTTGATTGATAATTTTGCATCTTCTTTTACGTCTTCAGCTGTGGTATTTGGATTTATTGGGTTACTTGTAAGGTGGTACGAGTCTTATTTATTAGGCCTTGATATTGGACACATCCCAATCAGTAATTTGTATGAGGTTTTCATTTTATTTTGTTTGATTACATCACTGATTTACCTCTTTTACGAAGAAAAATTCAATACAAAAAAATTAGGTGCTTTTGTATTAATTATCATTAATGCTGCAGTTGGGTTTATCCTATGGTATACGTTTGATAGAAATGCTGATGGAATCGAACCATTAGTGCCTGCTCTCCAATCATATTGGATGAAAATACACGTCCCTGCAAATTTTCTAGGTTATGGAGCATTTGCTTTCGCGGCTATGATATCGGTCGCATATTTATTCTCGACAAATAAAATACTTAGCTCATATCTACCAAAATTAGATGTTTTAGATGATCTTATTTATAAATCTATTGCGTTCGGGTTTATTTTCTTCACAATCGCCACTGTTTTAGGGGCTATCTGGGCTGCAGAGGCATGGGGGGGTTATTGGTCGTGGGATCCAAAAGAAACATGGGCTTTAATTGTTTGGCTCAACTACGCAGCATGGCTTCATTACAGAATTGTCAAAGGCTTAAGGGGAACTATTTTAGCTTGGTGGGCATTAATAGGACTAGTTGTCACTACTTTTGCTTTTTTAGGTGTCAACATGTTTTTATCAGGACTCCACTCTTACGGTCAGTTATAATCTCATCTAGATTAGAAATTTGAAATTTCATTCCAAGATGATTAAAAAAAATATAGTCGAAATTAGAAATCTCTCTTTTGGCTATGGCAATCGTTTGCTTCATAAAGATATTAATATGGTTTTCCCTCGAGGCAAAGTCACAGCTATTATGGGCGGAAGTGGTTGTGGAAAAACTACAATTCTTCGATTGATAGGTGGTCAAATTAAACCTAAAGCAGGTCAAGTAAATGTGGATGGCAAGATTGTTCATAAACAAGATAGACAGAGTATTTATGAATTACGAAGAAAAATGGGTATGCTTTTTCAGCATGGGGCACTTTTCACTGATTTATCTGTATTTGATAATGTTGCATTTCCAATGCGAGAACATACAAAATTACCGGAAAGCATGATTCGGGATTTAGTGCTTATGAAACTTAATGCTGTTGGCTTAAGAGGCGCTCATAAACTGATGTCTACAGAGTTATCGGGAGGCATGGCGCGACGTGTGGCACTTGCAAGAGCCATTGCATTAGACCCTAATATTATTATGTATGATGAACCTTTTGCAGGATTAGATCCTATTTCTATGGCTGTAATTTGCGATCTCATAAGAACACTTAATGATGCCCTGGAAGCTACTTCAATTATCGTTACCCACGATGTAAAGGAAGCTTTTTCTTTTGCAGACTATATTTATTTTGTTGCTGATGGAATAGTCGCAGTAGAAGGTACGCCGAAGGACCTGTCAAAATCAAAACTTCCTTTTGTGCATCAATTTGTTCATGGCGAGAAAGATGGACCTGTTCCATTTCATTACAATGCCCCAAGCTATAAAAAAGATATTTACGAGTTAGTTTAATTCTTGGATTCTTTTTTTAAAATTTTAAGTAACATTGGTGCTCAGATAACTTCAAGAATCTGGCGATTAGGTTCTGCTTCCAGATTATTCTTATTAACCTTAATTTATTCAGGGGAAAGTTTTAAACGTATTCATTTGACCATTCGTGAAATTTATTTCACCGGCGTAATGTCTTTAATCATTATTGTTGTTTCTGCTTTCTTTGTTGGAATGGTCCTTGGTTTGCAAGGATATTACACATTACAAAAATATGGATCTTCAGAATCAATTGGTGTTTTGGTGGCTTTGGCACTTTTGAGAGAACTAGGCCCTGTTGTAACCGCGCTTTTATTTGCGGGAAGAGCTGGGACCGCAATCACTGCTGAGATTGGATTAATGAAAGCCACAGAGCAATTATCTGCTATGGAAATGATGGCTGTTAGTCCGATTGCTAGAATAATTGGCCCCAGATTTTGGGCTGGTGTTATTTCAATGCCCATATTAGCTTCCATTTTTTCATTGGTGGGTGTGATGGGAGGTTATTTAGTTGCAGTGCCAATTATTGGTGTCGATCATGGAGCATTTTGGTCCCAAATGAATTCAAATATTGATTTTAGATTTGATATTATTAATGGCTTAATCAAAAGTTTTGTTTTTGGAATAGCGTGCACTATTATTGCTCTTTATGAGGGTTACGATGCCCCACCAACTGCAGAGGGTGTGAGTCGAGCTACTACAAGAACTGTTGTGACTTCTTCACTGACTGTTTTAGGCTTAGATTTTATTTTAACTTCGTTTATGATTGCGCATTAATTTAGGATTGGACTAATTTTATGGATAAAACGACATTAGATTTATGGGTAGGGTTTTTTGTAGCGATTGGCATTGCGGCACTTATGGCCTTGGCTATGAAAGTTGGTAATCTAACAAGTAATACCCTAGGCGAAACTTATTCTGTTACTGCAAATTACGAAAACATCGGAGGGCTAAAAGCCCGAGCACCAATTAAGAGCTCAGGGGTCGTTGTCGGCCGCATTGATAATATCAAATTCGATACTAAAACCTATCAAGCTGTGGTTACTCTAAGAATAGATAAAAGGTATTCATTTCCAAAAGACACTTTCGCGAATATTTATACGTCTGGTTTGCTCGGTGAACAATATATTAGCCTTGAAGCTGGGGGCGATGATAATTTTTTAAAAGAAGGTGATCGTATTAGCAAGACTCAAGATGCGGTGGTACTAGAAAAACTTATTAGTCAGTTTTTGTTTAATAAGGCTTCTGAAGCATCAAATAAATAATTTAAATTTTTATTGAGATTTAGAAGATTATGAAAAAGTTTTTTTTAATAGTTTTAGGCCTAATAATGTCAGTAAATATTTTTGCTGCAGAGGCCCCTGATCTTTTTATTAAAAAAACCGCCGATGAAATTTTTGAAATTTTAAAAACAGATAAAGATTTAAAATCAGGCCATAAAGAAAAAGCTTTCAAAATTGCTGAAGAAAAAATACTACCATATTTCGATTTTGATCGAATTTCTAGACTTGTGTTAGGAAGAGCCTGGCCTGCGGCAACAAAAGAAGAACAAGAAGCATTTAAAAAAGAATTTAGAAAGATGGTTGCTAAGACTTATGGTGCTGCGTTAGTAAAGTATAAAGACCAATCGATCAACTATAAGCCATCTAGATTTGAACCTACAGATGAAGAAGTGCTGGTTAAGACGGAAATTATACAGCCAGGGGCACCACCTCTGGCAGTTGATTATTTGCTTGTAAAAGATGGTGCCTCGTGGAAAGTATTCGATATAATTATTGAGGGGGTAAGTTTAGTTACAAATTATCGAGGGCAATTTGGTAATGAAATTAGACAAAATGGTATGGCATCTCTTATAACAAAACTGGCTGAAAAGAATGCTAACTTTGACAAGACCTTATCCAATAAATGATCATTTTTGACAAAAATCAATGGTATTTGAGCGGTGATCTTACGATTACTAAGATTCCTATGATTATTGATTTAATTAATAGAGAAAAAATTGAAAAAAAAATAGTCATTAACTTTTCAAAAGTAACCTCGATAGATACATCAACTTTAAGTTTAATTTTTGAATTAAAAAGACAAGCAAAAAAAATACAATCACAATTTACTTTTAAGAACTTGCCAAAAAATTTAAATAGTCTCGCGAAATTATATGGGGTGGAAGACTTAGTATCTTCCCTTCATTAAGTTTGTATTCTTAAGTTTTATTCAATAAACCTCCTATATTCATCCAAATGAAAAAAGCAATCGTATTTAACAAAGTTAATAAGAGTTTTGGTAAATTACAAGTATTAAAAGATATTGATTTTACTATTCAAGAAGGTGAGTTTTTTGGGCTTTTGGGCCCAAACGGGGCTGGCAAATCAACTCTTATTAATATTCTTGCAGGCCTTGTTAAACCTTGTTCAGGCTCCATTAAAGTCATGGGACATGACGTAATTCAAGATTATCAAAAGGCGAGGAGATTACTTGGTATCGTCCCACAAGAGTTAGTATTCGATCCTTTTTTTAATGTTCGTGAGATGCTTCGATTTCAGGCAGGCTATTTTGGTAAGGGTCGAGAAAATGATGACTGGGTTGATGAAGTTATAGACAGCCTTGATTTACAAGATAAGGCTTATACAAATATGAGAATGCTCTCTGGGGGCATGAAAAGGAGAGCATTAATTGCACAAGCGCTTGTGCATAAACCTCCAGTGATTGTTTTAGATGAGCCGACGGCAGGTGTTGATGTAGAGCTTAGAAAAAGACTTTGGCAATTTATTAAAAAACTTAATCAAAAAGGTTATACGATTGTTCTCACAACGCATTACTTAGAAGAGGCTGAGATGCTTTGTAATCGGGTAGCTATGATGGATCAGGGCAAGATTGTCGCATTAGATAAAACAAGAAATTTATTAAAGCGTTTCGCAGTAAAAAATCTAAATTTCCGCGTAAACTTAAAAGGTAAAAAAATTCCTGCAAGTATTCAAAAGTTTATACAATTTAAAGGCCATGATTCGATCAGTTTTCTTATCAAAGAGATCGGGGAAGTAGAATTCATTATAAGTGAATTAAAAAAAACAAAAATTAATATACTAGATATGGAGCTTATTAATTCAGATTTAGAGAATGTTTTCTTGAAGCTTACTGGAAGCAAAAAATGAAAAATCTTAAGGCTGAGTTTATAGGCACATGGACGCTTCTTAAGAAAGAGCTATTACGATTTTGGCGTGTAGTTTTTCAAACAGTGGCAGCACCGGTTATCACCGCAGTGCTTTACCTACTTATTTTTTCTCATGTTTTAGCAAATCATGTCAAAGTCTATGATAATGTTGAATATACAGCTTTTCTCATTCCTGGCCTAATCATGATGTCTTTATTGCAAAATTCTTTTGCAAATAGTTCATCAAGTCTAATTCAATCAAAAGTGATGGGGAATATTATATTTATTCTATTAACACCTCTTACCTACCTACAATTTTTTTTAGCTTTCTTAATCGCTTCAATTGTGAGAGGTATTTTTGTAGGTGCTTGTATTTATTTATTGGCTCTTTTATATGTAGATTTACCTTTGTTGCATCCCTGGATTATTTTTGGATTCGCTATTATTGGAGGGGCCTTACTTGGAACCTTTGGTATTATTGCAGGAATATGGGCTAATCGATTTGATCAGATGGCAGCTTTCCAAAACTTTGTCATTATGCCCTTATCTTTTCTTTCAGGAGTATTTTATTCAATTCATTCACTGCCGCCTTTTTGGCAAAAAGTGTCTCAGCTCAATCCTTTCTTTTATATGATTGATGGCTTTCGATACGGTTTCTTTGGCCAATCGGATGTGGCGCCGTTATTGAGCTTTTTTGTCGTCATGGTCTTTTTTGTTGTGTTAGCCTTCATTACCTTAGGAATGTTAAAATCTGGCTATAAATTAAGAAGTTAAGAAATGACCGCTGACGATATTAAACAATCTATTCTAGAAAAACTTGAATGTGAGTTTATTGATATTTTAGGTGAGGATGGTACTCACTTTGAAGGCACTATAGTAAGTAGCTTGTTTGAGAGATTAAATCGAGTCAAACAACATCAAATGGTATTTAATGCCCTAGGAGACAAGATGAAAACTGAAATTCATGCATTATCTCTTAAGACTTATAATCTTAATGAATGGAACCAATTAAAAAACTAAATATTGAGGAGGAAGGGATGAATGCACAAGAAGAGATTCAAAAAACAATTCATGAACATAATGTAGTTTTATATATGAAAGGGAGCCCGAAATTTCCCCAGTGCGGATTTTCGAGCTTAGCAACGAAAATTTTAGATGCATGTGATGCTGATTTTCATGCTATTGATGTGTTACAAGATCCTGAAATAAGAGAAGGAATAAAAGTATTTGCTAATTGGCCAACTATCCCGCAGCTATATATACATGGAGAATTCGTGGGCGGTGCAGATATCATTAAAGAAATGTATGAGACTGGAGAATTAGCAAAGCTATTAAAGGCTAATCCATAACTTGGATAAATTAATTATTCATGGACAAAATGCCCTTCACGGCGAACTTGAAATATCTGGTGCTAAAAATGCAGCACTTCCTATCCTTATTGCTTCCCTCCTTACTGAAGATACATTGTTATTAACTCACGTTCCTCATCTTCAAGATGTGAACACAACTAAATCTTTATTAACATATATGGGGGTAGATATTCAGTTTGAAAATGATTCGACTCAGTTAACCGCAAAAAAAATTATCAATAAAAATGTACCATATGAACGTGTAAAAACAATGCGTGCTTCGATTCTTGTTTTGGGTCCTTTGCTTGCAAGATTCGGGGAGGCTCAAGTTTCTTTACCAGGAGGTTGTGCCATTGGATCAAGACCTGTGGATATTCATATTAAAGGACTTCAAGCGATGAGTGCGAAAATAGATATTCATAATGGCTATATTGAGGCTTCGACAAAGCACTTACCAAAATCAAAGTTACAAGGCTGTAAATTTTATATGGATATAGTCACTGTTACAGGCACTGAGAATCTAATGATGGCTGCTTCACTAGCTGAGGGAATAACTGTTTTGGAAAATGCTGCCAAAGAACCTGAAGTTGTAGATCTTGGTAAGTGTTTAAATAAAATGGGTGCCAAGATTAAAGGGCTAGGTACAGATGTAATTACAATTGAAGGCGTGGATTCACTTCATAAAGCAAGTCACGATATTATATTTGATAGAATTGAAGCAGGGACATATTTAGCTGCAACTGCCATGACAGGTGGTGAAGTCCTTTTAAAAAATGTGCAGTTTAAATATTTAGATGCAATTATTCAAAAATTGACAGAAACTGGCGTTAAAATTGAATCGCATAAAAATTCGATTCGTATTAGAAGCGATGGAAAATTAAAGGCAGTAAGTATAAGAACTGCCCCTTATCCAGCATTTCCAACAGATATGCAAGCACAAATGATGGCATTGAATACTATTGCAGAAGGTATATCAGAAATCACCGAAACGATATTTGAAAATCGTTTTATGCATGTTCAAGAGCTCACTCGGATGGGAGCAGAAATTGATATTAGAGGCAATACAGCGATTATTAAAGGTAAGGAATATTTAGAGGGAGCTAGTGTTATGGCAACAGATTTAAGAGCTTCTGCAAGTCTCGTTATTGCAAGTTTGGCAGCAAGAGGACAAACTACTATTGAGCGTATTTATCATCTTGATCGTGGTTATGAAAAATTAGAGGATAAATTAAATCAATTAGGTGCCGATATTAAACGGATTCATTAAGATGAAAATTACAATAGCTTTATCTAAAGGAAGAATCTTTGAGCAACTCATCCCACTTTTAGAAAAAATTGGTATTGTTTGTAACGAGGATCCTGATACATCAAGAAAACTTATTTTAGATACTAATCAAAAAGACATAAAACTTATTATAGTTAGACCAACGGATGTTCCAACTTATGTTGAGTATGGCGCAGCTGATATTGGTATTGCTGGTAAAGATATTCTTGATGAGTATAAAGGGGAGGGGCTTTATCAGCCTATCGATCTTAATATTGGCCGTTGTAAAATGATAGTAGCAGCGAAGCAAGATTTTGATTATAAAGATGCTATTAAAAAGGGTATTCGCCTTAAGGTGGCGACAAAATATGTAAAGGTAGCTAAAGAGCACTTTGCAAAAAAAGGTATGCATATTGATTTAATTAAGCTATATGGTTCAATGGAACTAGCCCCTCTTGTAGGCCTTTCAGATGTGATTGTAGATCTAGTCAGTACAGGTAAAACTCTGCAAGCTAATAATCTGATTGCAGTTGAGGAAATTTGTGATATCAGTTCACGATTAATCATAAATCAAGCGTCTTTAAAATTAAAAAGAGAATTCTTACAGCCTATTTTAAGTCAGTTTGAAAAAGCCCTTAAAGTGTAATCGCAGAGATGATTCAAATTAAAAAATTAAATTCGCAAGACCAGAGCTTTCAAGATCAGTTAAGACAACTCATTTTTTTTGAGGCCGAGGGAAATACTCAAATTGAAAAGACAGTCGCAGAAATCTTAATTGATGTAAAAAAAAGAGGCGATCAAGCCGTGATTGAATATACAAAGAAATTTGATCATGTAGATTTTTCTCGCATGGAAGAAGCCGAAATTTCCAAAGAAGAATTAAATTTAGCTATGAACAATCTGTCAAAAGTGTCAAGAGAAGCCCTTGAAGAAGCTGCTAATAGAGTTTTTGATTATCACAATAAACAGTTAATGAGTTCTTGGAGTTATATCGAAAATGATCAAACCTTACTTGGTCAAAAAGTGACTTCATTAGATCGAGTAGGTTTATATGTGCCTGGAGGAAAAGCAGCGTATCCATCTTCGGTATTAATGAATGCAATTCCAGCAAAAGTGGCAGGCGTTAAAGAAATTATTATGGTGGTCCCATCACCTCACGGAGAAAGAAACCAATTAGTTTTAGCAGCAATAGCTCTTGTTAAAGTTGATCGTGTATTTGCAATCGGCGGTGCTCAAGCAATAGGCGCTCTTGCTTACGGCACTCAAACTATTCCTCAGGTAGATAAGATTGTTGGTCCAGGAAATGCTTATGTCGCAGAAGCTAAAAGAAGGGTATTTGGCCTAGTTGGTATTGATAATGTGGCAGGTCCTTCAGAAATACTTATTATTGCTGATGAAAAATCGAATCCAGATTGGATTGCTATGGATATGTTTTCTCAAGCTGAGCATGATGAACTCGCACAATCAATTTTGATTAGCCCAAGTGATATATTTTTAGATCAAGTTCAAGAAAGTATTAATAAATTGATTGGAAGTATGTCAAGAAAAAAAATTATTGAGAATTCTTTAATCAATAGAGGTGCAATGATTAAAGTAAAAAATTTAGAAGAAGCAGCAGAGATTTCAAACTTTATTTCACCCGAACATTTAGAGCTTTCAGTAGATGACCCAGATATGCTGGTGAATAGTATAAAACATGCAGGTGCGATTTTTATGGGAAGAAATACATGTGAAGCCGTAGGAGACTATTGTGCTGGACCAAATCATGTGTTGCCTACATCAAGAACAGCAAGATTTTCTTCACCCCTTGGAGTTTATGACTTTCAAAAGCGCTCAAGTTTAATAAAATTATCTAATCAGGGCGCTCGTAAGCTTGGAAAAATTGCTTCGATCTTGGCATATGGTGAAGGGCTGCAGGCACACGCGAAATCTGCAGAATATCGTATAGATAATGAGTAAATTTTGGAGTAAGGTTGTTCATGGCTTAACCCCATATACTCCAGGAGAACAACCTAAGAGTAATAATCTTATTAAGTTAAATACCAACGAGAATCCTTATGGACCCGGTCCAAAGGTTATTGCTGCAGTTCAAAAATATACAAATGATACTTTAAGACTCTACCCAGACCCCAATTCGCAAGAACTTAAGGAATCTATTGCTAAGTATTTTAAAATTAAATCTAATCATATTTTTATAGGAAATGGTTCGGATGAAGTTTTGGCAATTGCTTTTCAGGCACTTTTTAAACATAACCAGCCCATTTTGTTTCCTGATATTACTTATAGTTTTTACCCTGTATATTGCAAACTTTTTGATATTGACTTTAAAACTATACCTCTTAGTGATTCATTTGAGATTTTATTAAATGATTATTTAATTCCTAATGGAGGTATCATTTTCCCAAATCCTAATGCACCAACCGGTATTCCTCTAAGCTTGAAACTCATCGAAGCGTTCCTTGAAAAAAATAATGATTCTGTCGTGATCGTAGACGAAGCGTATGTTGATTTTGGGACAGAATCTGTGATTTGTTTGATAGAAAAATATAATAATTTACTTGTTACACATTCATTTTCTAAATCAAGGTCATTGGCAGGACTAAGGCTCGGTTATGCCATAGGCCATCCAGATCTTATTGAAGCTTTAATTAGAGTAAAAGATAGCTTTAATTCCTATCCGGTAGATCGATTAGGGCTAATCGCAGGGATTGAATCTTTTAAAGATGATTTGTATTTTAAAAATACTTGTCAAAAAGTTATCCATACGAAATTAAATTTTATAGAAAAATTGTGTACCCTTAATTTTTCAGTTCTCCCTTCTGGCGCTAATTTCGTTTTTGCTAAGCATACTTCTGTTGACGGAAAAATGATTGTAAATAAATTAAGAGATCATGGAATTGTTGTAAGACGTTTTGATAATCCGATACGAATTTCTTCTTATGTTCGATTTACAATTGGTTCGGACAAGGAAATGGATCTGGTACTAGAAACTTTAAAGCTCATTCTAAGCACATGAAATAATTGATGTTAATTACATTTTTAATGAGTTAAAATATCTTTATTAACTTAAGTAAAAAAATATGACAAGGTCAGCATCTGTTTCAAGAAATACAAATGAAACTAAAATTGAGGTAAGTATTAACCTTGATGGTCAGGGGAGTGCAAAACTCAACACAGGCATTGGTTTCTTAGATCATATGTTGGATCAGGTCGCACGTCATGGAATGTTCGATTTGGAAGTTACAGCCAAAGGAGATCTTCATATTGATGCGCATCATACTGTTGAGGATGTTGGTATAGTTCTCGGCCAGGCTTTTAATAAAGCCATCGGAGAGAAAAAAGGTATCAACAGATATGGGAATGCCATTATTCCTCTTGACGAGGCATTATCTAGAGTGGTACTTGATATCTCTGGTAGACCAGGACTTGAATTTAATGTTGAATTTAAAAGGGCTGCTATAGGTGAATTTGATGTTGATTTAATACACGAATTTTTTCAAGGATTCGTAAATCATGCAAATATTACTATGCATATCGACAATCTTAAAGGTGATAATTCTCACCACCAGGCAGAAACAATATATAAGGCTTTTGGAAGAGCCCTTAAAATGGCCGTATGCATTGATCCGAAAATTTCTGGTATAACTCCCTCAACCAAAGGTAGCCTATAAACCCTCTTCATCAAAATAATAATGATTGCAATCATTGATTATGGAATGGGAAATTTAAAGTCAGTATTTAATGCCTTTAAACAAGTCTCGCCCGAAGCTGATATTAAAGTTACAAGTAATCCTGCCGATATTAAAAAAGCACATCGTGTAGTTTTCCCTGGTCAAGGCGCTATGCCCGACTGTATCCGAGAGCTTGATGAGAGAAATTTAAGATCCTCTGTTATTGATGCTGCAAAAACAAAGCCTTTTTTAGGAATATGTATTGGTTTGCAAATGCTATTTGATAAAAGCGAAGAAGGAAATGTAGATGGTCTTGGTCTGCTAAGTGGGACCATTAAAAGATTTAATAATCAGAATAGTTTAGATGAAAGTGGCCATAAGTTAAAAATTCCACACATGGGGTGGAACGAAGTATCACAGACTAACAAACATCCTTTATGGCAAAACATAAGTGATAACGATCGATTTTATTTTGTCCATAGTTATTATTTAGAATCCCAAGACAAAAGTATTGTGTCAGCTGAAACATCATATGCGCAAAAATTTTGTTGTGCCATTGCTAAAGACAATATTTTTGCAGTGCAATTTCATCCTGAAAAAAGTTCGTTGGCGGGTTTAGAACTCATAAAAAACTTTATTCAATGGTCGATATAGTCTTAGGTTTATGTTAATCATTCCAGCAATTGATTTAAAAGATGGTAAGTGCGTTAGACTCAAACAAGGCTTGATGGAAGAATCAACAATCTTTTCTGAAAATCCTGGAGAGGTAGCAAAGCAATGGGTGAATTTGGGAGGTCGAAGATTACATTTAGTTGATTTAAATGGAGCTTTTGCAGGCAAACCAGTTAATGAATCTGCAGTAAAAGCTATTGTAAAAGAAGTTGATGGCGCAATTCCAATTCAATTAGGCGGGGGCATTCGTAATCTCGATACAGTTGAAAAATATCTTAATAACGGAGTGGACTTTGTCATCATAGGAACAGCTGCAGTCAAAAATCCCGGTTTCCTCCATGAGGCTTGTTATGCATTTCCTGGGCAAATTATTGTGGGGCTTGATGCAAAGGAAGGGGAGGTTGCCATTGATGGATGGACCAAATTAACTGGACACAATGTGATTGAGCTCGCAAAAAAATTTGAGGGTTATGGTGTTGAAGCTGTCATTTATACAGATATTGGACGCGATGGCATGTTAAGTGGATTGAATATTGAGGCTACTGAAAAACTAGCTGAGGCACTGACTATTCCAGTCATTGCCAGCGGTGGAGTTACCAATCTAGATGATATTAAAAATTTATGTTCAATAGCATATTCAGGTGTCAGCGGTGTAATCACAGGAAGAGCCATTTACGAGGGAACGCTTGATTTTAAATTAGCACAAGCACTCGCAGATGAGCTTAGCAAATAAATGTCACTCGCCAAAAGAATTATTCCA
This sequence comes from Methylotenera sp., assembly GCA_005797835.1. Lineage (GTDB taxonomy): Bacteria > Pseudomonadota > Gammaproteobacteria > Burkholderiales > Methylophilaceae > Methylopumilus. The sequence goes on along the minus strand of SYKG01000053.1, from coordinate 6,785 downwards.
TGTCTAGATGTGACTGATGGCAGAGTTGTTAAAGGCATTAATTTTTTGGAGTTAAAGGATGCAGGGGACCCTGTTGAAGTTGCAAAAAAATATAATGAGCAAGGTGCTGATGAATTAACTTTTCTAGATATCACAGCAAGTTCAGATAATCGTGGTTTAATACTTCATATCATTGAAAATGTTGCAAAAGAGGTTTTCATTCCTCTAACTGTAGGAGGCGGCGTTAGAACTGTCGAAGATGTAAGAAATTTACTCAATGCAGGTGCTGACAAAGTTAGTATCAATACTTCAGCAATTATTAATCCAGATATTATTTATCAAACTTCATCTCGTTTTGGCTCGCAGTGCATTGTGGTTGCAATAGATGCCAAGTTAACTCTAGAGGGAAGTAAATCTTTTTGGCAAGTCTTTACTCATGGTGGTAGAAATGCTACTCGATTAAATGCAATTGAATGGGCAGAAAAAATGGTCTCATTAGGCGCAGGCGAATTATTGATTACAAGTATGGATCGAGATGGAACAAAAAAAGGTTTTGATCTCGAATTGATTAAAGCGATATCTGATAAAGTAGATGTTCCGATTATTGCATCTGGAGGTGTTGGTGATCTTCAGCACTTGGTAGATGGTATTAAAATTGGTGGAGCAGATGCAGTTTTAGCTGCAAGCATATTTCATTTTGGAGAATATAAAATTAGTGAAGCAAAAGCATTTATGAAATCTAATCATATCGAGATTCGACAATGAGCTGGATTGATTTTATTAAATGGAATGATGAAGGGCTTTTGCCAGTGATTGCTCAAGACTACAAAACAAATAAAGTACTTATGTTTGCATGGGTGAATGAAGAGGCATTAGAGCTCACAATAAGAAATAAAAAAGCTTTTTATTGGTCAAGATCTAGAAAAAAAATTTGGCAAAAAGGCGAGGAATCAGGACATATACAGAATGTGCATGAAATAAGACTTGATTGTGATGGCGACGTTATCTTGTTAAAAGTTGAGCAAATTGAAACTATAGCTTGCCACACTGGACGTGAAACTTGTTTCTACCAAAAATTAGATGATAAAGGAATGTGGGTCACTGATCACAAAGTCATAAAAGAACCCAAAGATATTTATAAAAAATAATTAATATGAATGCTATTTTAAGAAAACTCACGGAAACTCTTGAGGCCAGAAAAAAAGATGACCCAAGTAAATCATATACTGCTTCTTTATATCGTGATGGATTAGAAGCTATTTTAAAAAAAGTAAATGAAGAAGCTTTTGAAACAATTATTGCTGCTCGTCAAGGAGATGATAAAGATCTTATCCACGAAGTTGCAGATCTTTGGTTTCATACCCTAGTTTTGATGGCACATAAAAATTTAAGTGTAGACGATATTTTAAATGAACTCTCCAGAAGAGAAGGTATTTCAGGTATTGATGAGAAAGAAAATCTAGTTCTGAAAAATAAATAATATGAGATGTATCTTTTGCGAAATAATTGAAGGAACTATATCTAGTAAAAAAATATTTGAGAATGATGAATTAATTGCTTTTCATGATATTAAGCCTATTGATAAAGTTCATTTTCTCATTACCCCTAAAAAACATATTGAAAATTTAATAGCTTGCAGCGAGACTGATAAAGAAACTATAGCCAATATGCTTTTATTAGCACCCAAGTTAGCAAAGGAGTTAGGATTAAATGGTTTTCGAATAATGATTAATTCTGGAGCTGAGGGGGGTCAAGAGGTTTTTCATATGCACTTTCATGTTTACGGTGGAAGTTCAAAACTAGTAAAAATTTAATAGGAGAGTTGTTATGGGATTTTCAAGTATCACGCACTGGTTAATAGTTTTATTAATTATTTTTTTAATATTTGGTACAAAAAAATTGAGAAATATTGGAAGTGATCTAGGCGCTGCCGTTAAAAATTTTAAAGATGCAGCCAAAAATGAAAAAATACCTAAAGTTAAAACATCACGTCGAAGGGTTTCTAAAAATCGAGTTGGAAAATAGGTTTTATGTTTGATATTTCTTTTTCAGAACTAATAGTAATTTTTTTTGTGATACTTATGGTCATTGGCCCAGAAAAGTTACCGAAAGTAGCTTCGGCCTTGGGAAAGATTACTGGCAGAGCTCAAAACTATTTAAGTAAACTTAAGGAAGAAATTGAGCGCGAAGAAAAGTTTAAAGAGCTCCAAAAAATTCAGAGAGAAATTAAAAAAAAGTCGATTAAATCTCGGTGACTCAATTTAAACCCTTTATTCAGCAACTCATTGAATTAAAAAATACTCTTTTCAGGAGCGCGATTAGTTTCATTTTCATTTTTCTATGCCTAAGTTTTTATGCAGAAGATATTTATAACTTTTTTTCGGTCCCACTTATTGATAAATTAACTAATGGCAATAAATTGGTAAGTACAGGCCTTACTTCAACTTTCGTAGTACCAATAAAAATTACAGCTTTCATTTCCTTTTTACTCTCACTCCCTTTTGTTTTTTATCAATTTTGGCGTTTTATTTCTCCTGGGCTTTATAAAAAAGAAAAAAAATTAGTTTTAGTGTCATTTGCAAGTGGGTTTATATTATTTTTTATAGGGATGGCTTTTGCTTATTATTTAATTTTTCCTATTGTATTTAATTTTTTTATCCTGATGACACCCTCTAACGTAACTTTGATGATCGATATTTCAAATTATCTAGATCTTATTTTATCTTTGCTCATTTCATTTGGATTAGCATTCGAAGTGCCTGTGATTATTTTTATATTAGTGACTTTAGGATGGGTAAAAGTGAAAACACTCGAGCAGGCAAGGCCTTATATAATTGTTGTTGCATTTATTATTGGTGCTATTTTGACCCCACCTGATGTGATCTCACAATTTTGCCTAGCTATTCCATTATGGGTTTTATACGAATTGGGCTTGTTTGTATCAAAACAAATTTCCTTAAAGGCTTGATAAGTTCTCATTTACCCTTCCGGTTGCTATTTAGATTTCGAATGAAATTTTGTATAATGCTGCAACTTTCGCAGATTTAATTTCTCTGAATCATATTAATGTAATTTCATAAAAGCATACGTACTCACAATCATGGCAGATTATCAAGACGAGAAAATAGATAAAAAGAAAAGAAGTTTTTTAATTGCAGCTACTACTGTGACTGGTGCGATTGGTGCAGGAGCAATAGCGGTCCCCTTTTTATCTAGTATGACCCCGAGCGAACGTGCAAAAGCAGCTGGAGCTCCAGTTGAAGTTGATGTCAGTAAGATTGAAGCGGAAGCAATGATTACCGCTGAATGGCGTGGTCAACCAGTATGGATAATCAATCGCTCTGAGGCGATGTTAGCCAGCCTCAAAAAAAATGATTCCTCTCTCGCTGATCCGAATCTTGATGTCATTTCTCAGCAGCCAGATTATTGCAAAAATGCAACTAGATCAATCAAACCAAATCTTATAGTCTTGGTGGGTATTTGTACGCATTTGGGCTGTTCACCAACTGCAAAATTACAGACAAAAGGGGATATGGGTGAAAATTGGAGTGGTGGCTTTTTCTGTCCATGCCATGGCTCAAGATTTGATTTGGCTGGTCGGGTTTTTAAAGGATCCCCAGCGCCAATTAATCTCGTAGTTCCGCCACACAAATACATAAACGACAACACAGTCCTCATTGGTGAGGATAATACAGGTTAAAGGGACTTATAAAAATGAGAGCAGAATTAAAAAATAAAAATCCAAGTAGTGGATTTGTGGCGTGGATAGACGAAAGATTTCCTTTGTCATCATTGATCACCAATCATATGACAAAATATTATGCACCTAAAAATTTTAATTTTTGGTACCTTTTTGGCGCATTAGCCCTTGTAGTTCTCGTGGTGCAATTAATTACAGGACTTCTTTTGACTATGCATTACAAGCCAGATGCTGATTTAGCTTTTGCCTCAGTGGAATATATCATGCGGGACGTTCCTTATGGTTGGCTTATCCGTTACATGCATTCCACGGGAGCATCAATGTTCTTTATTGTGATCTACCTTCATATGTTTAGAGCCCTCATTTATGGGTCATACAAGTCACCTCGAGAATTATTATTTCTCTTCGGGGTTGGAATATTTTTTATCCTTATGGCAGAAGCTTTCTTTGGTTACCTCTTGCCATGGGGTCAAATGTCCTATTGGGGTGCACAAGTTATTATTAATTTATTTTCAACAATACCTTTTATTGGACCAGATCTTTCCGAATGGGTAAGGGGTGATTATTTGGTGTCAGATGCAACATTGAATCGATTCTTCGCTTTTCATGTAATCGCACTACCTCTTGCTTTAGTTGGTTTAGTTTTCTTTCATCTCGTGGCTCTTCATGAGGTTGGTTCCAACAATCCCGATGGTATCGAAATTAAAAAAAATCTCGATAAAAAAACAGGGATCCCCCTTGATGGTATTGCTTTTCATCCTTATTACACTGTAAAGGATCTTGTTGGATTATCTGTATTTTTAATTGTATTCGCATCAATTATTTTTTATCTACCTGAGATGGGTGGATACTTTTTAGAAGCAAATAATTTTATTCCTGCGGATCCACTGAAAACCCCAGCGCACATCGCCCCTGTTTGGTATTTTACCCCTTACTATTCGATACTCCGGGCTGTGCCACCTATCTTAAATTCGCAATTTCCCGGTGTAGCTGCTATGGGATTAGCAGTTCTCGTATTTGCATTTTTACCTTGGCTAGATAAAAGTAATGTTAAATCGATTCGTTATAAGGGTCATATATTTAAAAGCTGGATTGCCTTATTCGTTGTAAGTTTTTTTACGCTAGGATATTTGGGAACCGAGCCCTCCAATGTTTGGGGTCAATTTTCAAATGCAATTCCTTTTATAGGTGGAATTGATAAAGCGACGGTTGTTGCTCGGATTTTTACTGTTACTTATTTTTTGTTTTTTGTGTTAATGCCATACTACAGCAGAAAAGATATAACAAAACCAGTTCCCTCAAGAGTAGTTTATAAATGAAATTTCTAATTAAATTACTTTTTTTAATTACTTTTATTTTTTCAATTACAGTTCATTCGAATGAGTTAATAAAATTAGATAAAGCACCTATTGATCTTAATGATCATGCCTCTCTTCAAAGAGGCGCTCGTAATTTTATTAACTACTGCTTAAATTGCCACAGCGCAAATTATATGAGGTATAACCGATTGACAGATATTGGATTGTCAGAAAATTTGATCAAGGATAACTTACTTTTTACGGCAGAAAAAGTTGGTGAACCAATGAAAATTGCTATGACGCAAAAAGATGCAAAAGCATGGTTTGGTGCAATGCCCCCTGACCTTTCCGTTGAGGTTAGAGCAAGAGGTGCTGATTGGGTATATGGTTATTTGCGAGGTTACTATCGTGATCCGTCAAGACCCACTGGGTGGAATAATACAGTTTATGAAAAGACTGCGATGCCCCATATCTTATGGAAGCTTCAAGGTGATCAAAAGTTGAATCCTGAGCGTCAGACCTTAGAGCTTACCAAACCAGGTTCACTTACAGCCAAAGAATATGATACTTTTGTTGGAGATCTCGTCAATTACCTTGCCTATATGTCTGAGCCCTCAAAGATCAAGAGACTTAATATGGGGTATTATGTGCTGATATTTCTTGGGGTGTTGTTATTTTTAGCGGTGAAACTTAAGAAAGAATTTTGGAAAGATATTAAATAATTTATGATGAAATTATATTCAGGATCGATCGATCCATTTAGCCATCGCTGCAGAATTGTTTTATTTGAAAAAGGCATGGACTTTGAAGTTGTTGATGTTGACTTAGCAAATAAACCAGAAGATTTAGCTATATTAAGTCCACACAATTCTGTTCCAGTGTTAGTTGAGAGAGATCTCATATTAACAGATGCTAATATTATCAATGAATATATTGATGAGCGTTGTCCCCATCCTCAGCTGATGCCAGCTGATCCTGTCATGAGAGCGCGAGCACGCTTATTTTTAAGTGATTTTGAAAAACAATTATTTGTTCATATCCCAGCCTTAGAATCATCAGATGAAGCAGCTAAAGAAATTGCAAGAAAACATGTACGTGATAATTTACTTTTAATTGTTCCTATTTTTTCTAAACAACAACATTTATTGAGTGATGAATTTTCAATGTTAGATGTTGCAATTGCTCCTTTATTATGGCGTTTGGGGCATTATGGTATTGAGCTTCCAAATCAAGCAGCACCGTTACTTAAATATGCAGAGAAATTATTTTCAAGAGCACTTTATGCTGATGCGATGACTCCATCAGAAAAAGCTATGAGAAAATAATTTAATATCAATGGCAAAATCAGCTTCGACCAAACCTTACCTTGTAAGGGCTATTTATGAGTGGTGTGTTGCTGAACAATTCACACCACTCTTACTCATAAAAGTAGATCAAAATACCTTAGCACCAAAAGCTTTTATTAAAGACGGAAAAATTCTTCTTAACTTAAGCCCTGAATCTATTAAAGATTTGCAAATGGGGGATGAAGTAATTACCTTCACAGCAAGATTTAATGGCAAGCCTGAAAATTTATATTTACCTATTTTGGCTGTTGAGGGGATTTATGCCAAAGAAAATGGTGAGGGATTGTTCTTTGAAGCCAAAGAAGATAAAGAAATAGACTCAAAAGTTACAAACCCCCTTCCTAACAAACCAAAATTAACCCTAGTCAAGAGTTAAAAAACTAGTTCAATTTTAAATAAATTGGTATAGTAGCGCGTCCTGATAATGCCGGATTAGCTCAGTTGGTAGAGCAGCGCACTTGT
>SYKG01000052.1 GCA_005797835.1 Methylotenera sp. | reverse complement strand
GTAAAAAACTTGCCGAGAACATACTAACCCAAGGTGGAAATAAAATATTAGCTAGTCTCGCTTTTGCTGGCATATTAACGGATGATTAAAAAAAAACTTCAACAATCTGGCGTTGTGATCACACGCCCTTCTCATCAAATAAATGAGATTAAAACATTAGTCGTTCAGCACCACGGCCACCCCATCGAATTTCCATTGCTTGAAATTAAATCAAAAAGTCAAAGCGAAGTTTTTCAAAACATGGTTTTAAAATTAGATCATTATGACTGGGCAATTTTTATCAGTTCAAATGCAGTTCAATTTGGGATGCCAGCAGTCAAATATGCCTTTCACACATTGCCGAAATCAACGCAGTTTGCAGCCATTGGTCCTTCTACGCAAAAAGCTTTAAAAATGTTTGATGTGAATGACGTGTTAATTCCAGATGAGAACTATGATAGTGAGGGTTTACTTGCCACTAAAGAAATGAATGATATTAAAAATAAAAAAATTCTAATTTTTAGAGGTGCGGGTGGTCGAGAAACTCTAGCCGAATCATTAAGGGCTCGGGGGGCTGAAGTTACTTATGCGGAATGTTACGAGCGCACTTTCCCCCAAACGAATTTAGATTTGCTCAAAGTCTTTTCAGAAAAAATACACATCGCAGCAATTCTCATTACAAGCTCAGAGGCATGTAAAGAATTTATTAGGTTAAGCCACATAAAAAATATGAATTTTTTAAAAGATGTTCTTTTTATCGTCAATCATCCCAGAATGGTAAATGCGCTTGAACGAGAATCTTTTATGACTTTTGCATCAGATGAACCATCTGATCAGTCTATGATGGAAAAACTTTTAGAAATTATTGACCACTAATCTATATCAGCAGGCTAAAGTTTAGCCTCCCAGAGTTTTTTAAGAATTTATCTAGTTAAAAGGAAAATACCAAGTAGTTTGGAAATAATTTCACGATTTTATACCTGCTGTTTGTTATTTTTCTAAAGGGGCGGCAAAAGTAAAAGCATCTGAATAAAATTCATTTTCCTCTAGCCCTTGCTGAATAAACGCGTTGTAAGCCACTTCTACCATCTGAGGGGCGCCACAACAATACACCTGGTAATTATTCAAATTTACAAAATCTTTTAAAACAGCCTCATGAACCAAACTCTCACGTCCTTGCCAATTATCTTCTTTTCGAGATTCAGATAATACAGGGATATATTCAATATGCGAAAAATCATTTGCCCATTTTTTGCATAAATCATCCATGTACAAATCGTTCAAGACGCGTGCACCACGGTAAAGTTTAATTGGTCGACTCAACCCCTTTTGAATGGTTTCTTCAATCATGCCTTTAATAGGTGCAAAACCTGTTCCGCCAGCTACAAAAATAATCGGCTTTATTGATTCCTCACGTAAGTAAAAATTCCCAAAAGGTCCTTCAACACGTAAGATTGATTTTTCTTTCATTTCCTGAAATACATATTTAGTAAATTCACCGCCTGGAATAAGCCTCAAGTGAATTTCGAGTAAAGAGGATTCATGAGAAGGGCTCGCAATAGAAAATGCTCTTTTTTTACCATCTTTAAGCAAAAATTCTAAGTACTGTCCTGCTACAAATTGAAGTTTGTCAGTACTTGGAAGCTTTAATTTCATTACCATCACATCGTGCGTGAGTTTTTCTAAAGCCTCTACACGCACGGGAAATATTTTAGGTCTGATATTATTGGTCATTGCTAACTCTCTAACTTCAATAGTCAAATCTTCTTTAGCCATTGCTCTACAAAATAAGGTTATACCATTATTAATTTCATTCTCCGAGATTACGGAAAATTGATAGTCTTCTAAATAAACTTCCCCTTCAAGCACTTTGCCTTTACATGCACCACATGAGCCATTTCTGCAACCATAAGGCAAATTAATACCTGCATCAATTGCAGCCTCTAAAATAGTTTGACTTCTCTTCGTCTGAAAAAGATGGCCACTTGGTAAAATTTTAATGGTGTAACTCATTATTTTAAAAGATCGTCATCTCGACGATACTCCCCTTCAATTACATCGCCTTCTTGAGAGTTGATATTTCGGGAAGCACTTTCTTTAATAGATATAAGTAATAATATTATGGCAAAAAAATCTGTAATTACACCTGGAATAATAAATAAGATACCTACAAATAAATTTCGCGCACTACCAACTATTGTTTTTATAGGATTGCCGCCTTGACTCATCGCGCTCATAATTTTTGCAAAAACTAATTGTTTTTCTTCACGCATCAGTCGCCATCCGAGATATGTAACAAGCACCATATAGAAAAAAAACCACCATCCATAAAGGGCACCTAATTTAAAAATGCCCCAGATTTCAGCAACTGGCATTGACAATAAAAAAATAGTTAAAAGTAATCGCATTAGGTTATTCTATGATTTAGTTAGAATTATATGTAATAAATGATCGTTTTGCTAAAGAGCTTGATTTAATCATAATTAAGGAACAATTTTGTAATGATTTAACTCCAACTCACTTAATTCCTTTTAAAGGCCGTGATTCATGTTAAGCCCCACTTTTGCTCTATCAAAAAAAATAACTATTTTATTTAGTTTATATTTAATTAGCTTAATCTTTAGTATTTCACACGCTGATGAATCTCTTTTTTTAAAAAATAAAAATGATTTTTTACCTCCTGATGAAGCATTTCAATTAACAATTAAGAAAAATCCCCAATTTATAGAGGCAACTTTTTTAAGTGCAAAAGATTATTATCTTTATCGCAACAAACTTAAAGTTGAATTTGATTCAATACCACAAAGCCAGATACTTCTACCCGCTGGTGAAACCAAAATAGACCCACATTTTGGAAAAACAGAAATTTATCATAATACTTTTAACGCTTCTATTCCTTATGACACAATCTATCCACCAAAAGAAATCAGGATCACTTTCCAAGGTTGCAGTCAAAAAGGACTTTGCTATGCCCCTATTAAAAAAGAATTTAAATTTGATAATGTTCAAATGGTAAGTTTAAACGCTATCAGCACTAATTCAGAAGTTGATACGATGCAATTTTTATTACAGTCACAACATATTAGTCTTATTTTACTTGGATTTTTTTTCGCAGGTCTTTTACTGTCTTTTACCCCCTGTGTATTGCCAATGGTTCCTATTCTGTCGAGTATTATTTTTGCATCCCATAAGCGTCCATCTCATCAAACACGCATTAAGGATTTTTTTCTTTCTTTAAGTTATGTCAGTGGCGTTACTTTTACTTATACATTGTTAGGTATCTTTGCAGGATTATCAGGTAATTTAATTTCTACAAGCATTCAAAGTCCGATGCTCATGACTATTGTAGGAATTGTTTTTATTTTTCTCGCGTTCTCTATGTTCGATTTATATACTCTAAAATTACCTCACTTTGTAGAAAATTTCATCGCGACTTCCATCCTCCAAGTTGAAGGAGGAAAATATCTTAATGTATTTATTATTGGTACAATTTCATCGCTCCTTCTGAGCCCCTGTATTGCACCTCCTTTGGCGGGGGCAATTATTTATATCAATCAATCGCGTGATTTTATTTTAGGTGGTTTAGCTTTATTTACGCTTTCTATTGGAATGAGTGTGCCTCTACTACTTATTGGAATTTTTTCTGATCAATGGCTTCCTAAGCGAGGTGATTGGATGATTATTGTTAAAGAGCTCATTGGCTTCATGCTAATCGCCATGGGTATTTTTATTATGAGCCCGGTCTTCCCTGAAAATATAGATCAAATTGTTTATAGTGCACTATTGCTTGCACTTTCTATTTATTTATTTTTTGCAAATAGTCGCTTCAAATATAAGGTGATGTCTTGGGTTCATGTATCAGCCTTTATAGCTCTTATTGCATCCATTTGGCTTTTTGGCTTTACACTTCAAAAAATAAATATGCCTGAAAATGGAACAAGTTTTAATACTTCAAAGCTTGGTCACGTTTCTGTTTTGCCTTTTAAACAAATTCAAAACCTTGATGACTTATCGCGTGAACTTAATCAACGCGATAATAAAATTGTCATGCTTGATTTCTATGCGGACTGGTGTTTTTCTTGTAAAGAATACGAAAAATTTACTTTTAGAAATCCTAAAGTCAAAGAACTTCTCGCTGATCATAGATTGCTCCAAGTTGATGTCACTCAAAATAATGCCGAACATAAAGCTCTTTTAAAACATTTCAATCTTTATGGGCCACCTGCCATATTATTTTTTGATAAACGACAAAATGAATTACTTACTTTTAGAATTGTTGGCTATAAAAATTCAAAACAAATGCTAGACCACCTAAAAAAGCTTCAATATGCGAATCAATAAATCTTTCTTTCATACTGGGATCTTCACTATTGCCATTATTTTTTTAGGATTTTCACTTTTTCGTATTTTTCTTATGCCTAAGCCCGCAAATAATCTCTCGCCAAACATTACAACTGCGTCACTATTTGAATCTGTCATTAATGATCCGGAAGGTAACCCCCAAAAATTAAAACAATTTCAAAATAAAATTATTGTGCTTAATTTCTGGGCAACTTGGTGTGAGCCTTGCCGCGAAGAAATGCCTGAATTATCCCATTTTTATATCGAAAACCGATCTCGAAACGTGGTTGTAGTAGGTATTGCGATTGATGAGGAAAAAGCAGTGAAATCATATCTTGAAAATACAAAAGTAGCCTACCCTCTCCTTGTGGACGAAGACAAAGGAATAGTTTTAGGTAAAAATTTAGGAAACAATGAGGGTATTTTGCCTTATACTGTAATCATCAATGCACAGGGTGCTGTCCTCAGCACGATACGCGGTCGCGTAGGGAAAGATCAACTAAATGCCATACTTAAGCCCAAAATATAATCCTTGAATAGCGTTTAATTTTTATTAATTTCGTCTATTTTGTAGACAAAATACGGTATTTTCGGCAAAATTAATATTCATAGATTCAAGAAAAACGAAACACATGGCAACAAAATCTATCTTAGTTTTGCACGGCCCCAATTTAAATCTTTTAGGTGATCGTGAGCCAGAGCACTACGGCAAACAAACCTTAGAGGATATTAATCAAGCCTTAAAGACAATCGCATTATCTAAATCCATTAAACTTGAAACGATGCAAAGTAATAGTGAAAGCGACTTGGTAAACAGAATACAGTCTCTTCAAGAAAATAAATTTGATTTTCTAATCATTAATCCTGCAGCTTTCACTCACACTTCTGTTGCAATGCGTGATGCACTCTCTGCCGTCAAAGTGCCATTTATTGAAGTTCACTTATCTAACGTATACGCAAGGGAGCCTTTTAGACATCACTCCTATTTTTCTGACATCGCAGTCGCAGTTATTAGTGGCTTAGGAGCAGAGGGGTACATAGCAGCCCTTAATTTTGCAATCAACGCTTAAAGATTTAAGAAGAGGTCATTATGGATTTACGCAAACTTAAAAAATTAATCGACTTAGTTGAAGAGTCTGGCATTGCTGAACTTGAACTCACTGAGGGCGAAGAAAAAGTAAAAATTAGTCGTCAACTTATGAGTCAAGCAGCCCCTATAACGCATTATATTCAAGCGCCACAACAATCAGTTGCTCAGCCTCAAATCACGATGCCATCAGATCCTTCTGCTTTAGGAGCTAAGTCTCTTTCAGAAAGAATTGATGGCCATGCTGTGAATTCACCTATGGTAGGTACATTTTATCGCTCGCCCTCCCCTGACGCGAAAGCCTTTGTGGAGGTTGGTTCCAAAGTCAACAAAGGCGATACGCTTTGTATCATTGAAGCTATGAAATTACTGAATGAAATTGAAGCAGATGCAACTGGCACAATAAAAAAAATCTTAATAGAAAATGGTCAGCCTGTTGAATATGGTGAAACCCTCTTTATTATTGGCTAACCTAGGTTTATGTTTAAAAAAATACTAATCGCCAACCGCGGTGAAATTGCACTAAGAATTCAGCGCGCATGTCGAGAGCTTGGTATTAAAACCGTCACGATTTACTCCGAAGCAGACCGAGAAGCAAAATATGTCAAGCTATCTGACGAATCTGTATGTATTGGTCCAGCACCTTCTTCACAAAGTTATTTAAATATACCGGCGGTTATTAGCGCTGCTGAAGTCACGGATGCGGAAGCCATTCATCCTGGTTATGGATTTTTATCTGAAAATGCAAACTTCGCAGAACATGTTGAAAAAAGTGGATTTATATTCATTGGTCCTCGCCCAGACACAATTCGCCTCATGGGCGACAAAGTCAGTGCAAAAAATGCAATGAAAAAAGCAGGCGTTCCATGCGTGCCAGGTTCAGATGGAGCCCTTCCTGAGGACCCCAAAGATATACTCATCATTGCTAAAAAAATTGGTTACCCCGTGATCATTAAAGCAGCGGGTGGTGGCGGAGGTCGTGGCATGCGAGTTGTGCATACAGAAGCAGCTTTAATCACATCAGTAAATATGACAAAACAAGAAGCACAAACTGCTTTTGGAAATCCAACCGTATATATGGAAAAGTTTTTAGAAAAACCACGGCATATAGAATTTCAAGTACTTTCTGATGAACATGGGGAAGCAGTATATCTTGGTGAGCGAGACTGTTCTCTCCAACGGCGTCATCAAAAAATTATTGAGGAAGCACCAGCTCCTGGATTACTGCAAAAACTCCGTGACAAAATTGGTGAGCGCTGTGCTGAGGCATGTCGCAAAATTAATTATAGGGGTGCGGGTACTTTTGAATTTTTATATGAAAACAATGAATTTTATTTCATTGAAATGAATACGCGTCTGCAAGTAGAACATCCTGTCACAGAGTTTATAACGGGAATTGATATCGTCCATCAACAAATCAAAATTGCAGCTGGTGAAAAATTACCATTTAAACAAAAAGATATCGTTTTTAAAGGTCACGCCATAGAATGTCGAATTAATGCGGAAGATCCTTATAACTTTATTCCTTCGCCTGGGAGGGTATCTACATTCCATATGCCTGGAGGCCCAGGAGTCCGCGTGGATACGCATACCTATGGAGGCTATACTGTTCCATCAAATTATGATTCTATGATTGGTAAATTAATTACCTATGGTGATACACGAGACCAGGCCATTGCAAGAATGCGTGTCGCATTGTCCGAAATGGTAGTAGAGGGTATTAAAACAAATATTCCACTTCATAAAGATCTCATGGCTGATCTTGCATTTAATAAGGGTGGCGTCAGCATTCACTATTTGGAAAAAAAACTCGGCATACAAAAAAAATAAATGGCTGCATGGATTAATCTAAAAATCCAAGCAAGTGCAGAACATGCACACATCATTAGTGATACTTTAATCGAGCTTGGTGCCCTTTCATCTTCAATTGAAGACACATATCTCAAAAGTGAGAATGAGGAAGCAATTTTTGATGAGCCTAATATTCCCAGCAAAAAAATCTGGCAAAATAATACAATTGAATCACTTTTTGATGACGCAGTGTCTATCGATACTGTTATTGCTAAATTAGAAACATGCACGGGTTTATCGCATATTGATTACACACTTGAATCTGTTGAAAATAAAAATTGGGTAGCACTTACGCAATCTCAGTTTGAGCCGATAAATATTATAAATAAACTTTGGATCGTCCCAAGCTGGCATAAGTCGCCAAATCCGGATGTAATGAATATTATTTTAGATCCCGGCTTAGCATTTGGCACAGGAAGCCACCCTACAACTCATCTTTGCTTAGAGTGGTTAATTAATGAAATAAAGCCAAATGATCATGTATTAGACTATGGGTGTGGTTCTGGTATTTTATCTATTGCAGCAAAAAAATGTGGTGCAGAAAAAGTAGTTGGGGTTGATATTGATCCACAAGCAATTATTTCAAGTTTATATAATGCAAAAAAAAATCATGTCGATATTGAATTTTATAACTCAGATTCATCATTAAACTTTAAAGCTGATGTTGTTATTGCAAATATTTTATCAAGTGCACTCACGGTGCTGGCTCCTCTCATAGCGTTGGCTTGCAAGCCTCAAGGCAAGGTTGCATTATCTGGAATATTAAAAGAACAAGTTGAAATGCTTAGTAAAGTGTATAGCACTTGGTTTAATTTAGAGAAGCCAATGGAACGTGAGGGTTGGTTTTTAATATCGGGCACAAAAAAAGGGATTCCCTAAATTTTTTAATTCGTTTATGATGCAAATTCCTCTTAATCAAAAGGATTTGTAAATGAAAAACAACGTTAAAGGTTTAGAAAGAGTTGTTCGTATTGCTGTTGGTGCAGCTTTATTAGGCCAGGCAGTTGGGGGTTACACTCTGCCATTTGATTACGCTGTTGTTGATGAAATTGTTGGTATTTACTTATTAGGTACCGGAGTTTTAGCCTCATGCACACTCAAATCTGTTTTAGATTCCGGTTCTGCCAAAGCTCCAGCAAGACCAACTGCAGCAAGAAAGCCAGCTAAACGTAAAGCAGCTCGAAAAGCAACTGCAAGAAAGCCAGCTAAACGTAAAGCAGTGCCAAAAAGAAGACGCCCGGCTCGTTAATCACTTATTCGAATTAAGAAGCGTTATTCACAGATAACGCTTCTTTCTTATATCATCTCAATCGTATCCGTTTTAATTGACCTTATCGCTTCTCTTATCGCCTCAATCGCTTTCATTCTTACAAAGCTTTTACGATATGCAATAGCAATTATTCTTGCAGGGATGGGCTTAATAAAAGGGATTACTTTTATTAAATGGTTCTGATAGCGGTCTGATGTCGCACTTTTTGGTAATACCGTAATGCCTAAATTGGATGCCACCATATTTCGAATTGTTTCAAGTGAATTGCCTTGAAGTACCTCCCCTTTTTTAGACAAATCAGGGCAGGATTCAAGCACCTGCAAGCTAAAACAATGTCCGCTATTTAAAAGTAGTACTTTTTCGTGGCTTAATTCTTTTGGCTGAATACTTTTGCGCTGAGCCCAAGGGTGGTTATTAGGGACAACAACAACAAACTCTTCTTTATAAAGTGGTAAGGCTTGAATACCAGGAATGTTGAATGGCATAGCTACAATTGCTGCATCAATTTGTCCATTTTTTAATTGTAGCTCAAGGCTTGAGGTAATATTTTCTTCAACCTCTAAGGGCATTGTCGAAGCAAGCTCTCTTAAAATAGGAATAATTTGTGGTAATAAGTAAGGGCCGACCGAATGAATCATGCCAACTTTAATCAACCCATCTAACGGATCTCCACCAGATTTAGCAAACCATTTTATTTTCTCTACTTCTTCTAAAACGATATTAGCTTGCTCAACAATTTTTTCGCCAATTTCAGTTATTGTCACTTCGGTTCGATTTCTTTCAAACAATGAAACATTAAGTTCCTCTTCTAACTTTTTAATTGCTAAACTTAATGCGGGCTGACTTACAAAACATTTATTTGCTGCACGTCTAAAATTTTTTTCTCTCGCCACGGCAACTACAAATCTTAGTTCACTTAGTGTCATAAATTAAGCAACACTAAATATCGAGATTGCTTGCTCCTAATGCATTATTTTCAATAAACGCACGTCTAGGCTCCACCTGATCGCCCATAAGAGTTGAAAATATTTCATCTGCTGAAATAGCGTCTTCGATTTGCACCTTAAGCAATCGGCGCACATTTGGATCCATAGTTGTTTCCCAAAGTTGTCCAGGATTCATTTCGCCTAATCCTTTATAGCGCTGAATATTTAAATTATGTTTAGCCTCATTCAGAAGCCAATCGAGCGCTTCCTTAAAATTAGAAATTGATTGTGATTTTTCACCCCGCTTAACCAAAGCGCCTTCACTTACAAGACCCTCTAACATTAATGATGTTTTTAATATTTGTTGATAGTCGCCGCTTGACAAGAACAATGTATCAATGACACAGCTTTCTAGATTACCATGTACAAATTTATTTATGGCTAACTTATACGTTTTAGTTTCTTCATCAAGCGATACAATCACCTCTGATTTTTCTGTACTCTTATTAATCAAACGAGCCCTCAATGCGCCTGCAGCTTTCTCAGACTTGGCTTCGCTCGTTAAATCGATAGCGCCTACATGAAGAATTGCCCGTAAAACAGCTTCATCATAGTGCGGCGAAATACGACGAATCACGGCTTCCGTTAATACCATCTGCCTCGCAATTTCACCTAAAGGCTCTCCTGTTAAATTGCTGCCATCTTTTTTAGTCACTAAAATTGCGTCTTGAATGGCAGATTCAAGTAAATATTGGTCAAGCTCTTGTTCGTCTTTGAGATATTGCTCATGCTTGCCTTGTTTAACCTTGAAGAGAGGTGGTTGTGCAATATAAATATGTCCCCGCTCGACAAGCTCAGGCATTTGACGATAGAAAAATGTTAAAAGCAAGGTACGAATATGTGCGCCGTCGACATCGGCATCAGTCATAATTATGATGCGATGATAACGCAATTTTTCAACATTAAAATCTTCCTTGCCAATACCTGTTCCTAATGCAGTAATGAGTGTTGCTATTTCCTGTGATGACAATAATTTATCAAAACGTGCTTTCTCTACATTTAAAATTTTTCCTTTTAAAGGAAGAATCGCTTGATTTTTTCGGTCCCTGCCCTGTTTTGCAGAGCCTCCGGCAGAATCGCCCTCGACTAAATAAATTTCACATAATAAGGGGTCTTTTTCTTGGCAGTCTGCCAGTTTCCCTGGAAGACCCATTGAATCCATAGCGCCTTTGCGTCTTGTCATGTCTCTTGCTTTTCGAGCTGCTTCGCGCGCACGAGCAGCGTCGATAATTTTATTACATATAATTTTTGCATCCGCTGGATTTTCAGCTAAGAAATCGGCCAGCTTTGACGAAACAACATCGGATACCGCTGGCTGCACTTCACTGGAAACTAATTTATCTTTTGTTTGTGAAGAAAATTTAGGTTCTGGAACTTTCACTGAAAGAATACAGGTGAGCCCCTCGCGCATATCATCCCCCGTTGTTTCTAATTTTGCTTTTTTAGCAAGTTCGTTTTGCTCAATAAAATTATTCAGCGTTCTCGTCATCGCTGCGCGAAGTCCTGTGAGATGGGTACCTCCGTCTCTTTGAGGAATATTATTGGTAAAACATTGCACATTTTCTCCATATGAATCATTCCATTGCATTGACACTTCAACACTGATACCGTCTTTTTCACCAAAAGCATAAAATGGTTTTTTATGTAATACAGATTTAGATCTGTTCATGTACTCTACAAAGCCCTTTACACCACCAGAATATGCAAAATTTTCTGATTTATTTGTTCTTTGGTCTATCAATTCCATTTTGACGCCATTATTAAGAAATGATAACTCACGTATACGTTTTGCTAAAATTTCATAATGAAAATCAATATTATTGAATGTTTCAGATGATGGAAAGAAATGTACTTCTGTACCTCGTCGTTCTGTAGTGCCCATTTCAGCTAAAGGGGCTATTCGCTCACCATGCTTAAATTCCATTTGGTAAACTTTACCATTACGACAAACTTTTAAGCGCAGCCATTCTGACAGTGCATTCACCACAGATACTCCTACGCCATGCAATCCACCAGAGACCTTATATGAATTTTGGTCAAACTTTCCACCTGCATGTAATTCAGTCATAACAATTTCTGCAGCAGAGCGCTTAAATTCATCATCCTCTTTAATATCAGTTGGAATGCCACGGCCATTATCCGAAATGCTTACGGAATTATCTGGATGAATAATAATTTTAATATCATCACAATGTCCCGCCAAAGACTCATCAATGGCATTATCAAGAACCTCGAAAACCATATGATGTAAACCACTGCCATCGGACGTATCCCCAATATACATTCCAGGTCTTTTTCTAACTGCATCTAACCCTTTTAAGATTTTAATGCTATCCGAGTTATATTCTTGATTATCTATTTTTTTGGCCATTGATTTCTCTTAAGATTTAAATCCATTAAATGCGCATTGGCATGACTACATATTTATAGCTATCGTTATTTGGTATTGTAAATAAGCAACTGCTATTTGTATCCAAGAATGCAAGGGTGACTTTGTCATCTTGAATATTTGTCAGTACATCAATCAAGTATGTCACATTAAAACCAATATCGATAGGATCTTGATGATAAGTAATTTCTAATTCCTCTTCCGCCTCTTCTTGTTCCATGTTTGTACTAATTAACTTTAAATTATTATCTGCAATCATCATACGAATGCCGCGGTATTTCTCATTCGATAAAATTGATGCGCGCTGCAGAGATGTTAAAAGTTGTGTGCGATCAATTGTAAATTGGTTGTCATGCCCCTCTGGTATCACGCGTGTGTAATCAGGAAACTTTCCGTCAATAACTTTTGAAATAAGCTGTATGTCATTTAAATTAAAACTTACCTGGCCCTTATAAAGCTCAATAGTTACCAACTCTTCTGTTTCATTAAGAAGTTTAATCAATTCGATCACTGTTTTTCTGGGAAGAATGACCTCTGTCTTGTTATAGTTTTGATCTAATTTGACAGAAGTAAAGCTTAGGCGGTGACCGTCTGTGCCCACAATATTAAGATCATTGCCATTAACCTCAAATAACAAGCCGTTTAAGTAATAACGAATATCTTGTTGAGCCATAGCAAATTCAACTTGTTTTAATAAATATTTAAGTTGGCCTTGAGAAATTGTGATTATCACAGCGTCGCTTGATGCTTTTTTCATCACCGGGTAATCTTTTGCTGGAAGCGTTTGAATAGTAAAGCGGCTTTTGTTTGCTTTTAATGAAACCCGGTTATCTTTAATGTCAATATTAATTACACAATCATCGGGTAAGGATTTTGTAATATCAAAAAATTTTCTTGCAGATATGGTTGTTGATATTTCTTCTTTTAAATCTGCATTAAAGCTTAAAGACACTTGCATTTCTAAATCAGTTGCTGTGAGTTGCACTCGTCCATCCTTGCCTTGAATTAAAATATTTGAAAGAATAGGCAGTGCATGTTTGCGCTCAATAATACTTGCAACGTTAGCAAGCGGCTTCAGTAATATGTCTCGGTTAATTTCTATATTCATATCACACTCTTCTTTAATTTAATGTTTTTTTAATATATATAACTAATAATAGTAATAATAATGGGCTTTTCTATGGATAACCTTATAAATTTTCATATAAACAGCAAGGTAGCTTGTGAATACCCGTACACTTTAATTGTAATTTCTTGTGGATAATTTGTGCACAAAAAGTGCCGCTTTTAATAAAGCCTCATTTACCCACAATTCATCCACAATCAAAGCACAGGGCTAATTACCCCTTAAGCACTTGTTTAAGTATTCCTAAGTCCTGTGCAAAAGATTGATTGTTTAATCTTAATTGTTCAGTTTCTTCACATGCGTGCATAACTGTTGAATGGTGGCGACCCCCATATGCCTCTCCAATTTCAGGAAAGCTTAAATTTGTGAGCTCCCTAGTCAGGGCCATTGCAAGCTGTCTGGGTTTAGAGTATTGACGCGAGCGTTTTTTACTTAACATATCAGATATTTTAATTTTAAAATATTCAGCCACAGTTTTTTGAATATTTTCAATGCTTACTTGACGTCCACGTAACGCAATCAAGTCTTTAAGCGCCTCTTTAGATAAAGCAATATCAATTGCTGCTTTTGTAAAATTAGACATGGCTAATATTCTATTTAAAGCGCCTTCTAGTTCTCGAACATTAGAGCGAATTTGTTTTGCAATAAAGAATGCAACCTCTTCAGAGACGCGCATATTATGTTCTTCTGCTTTCTTAAGTAAAATAGCCACTCGCATTTCAAGCTCTGGAGGTTCAATTGCAACCGTGAGGCCCCAGCTAAATCGAGTTCTTAACCGTTCGTCCACACCCTCAATTTCTTTTGGGTAACTGTCACAGGTAATAATAATTTGTTTTTTATTTTCAATAAGCGTATTAAAAGCGTAAAAGAATTCCTCTTGCGTTCGATTTTTTTTGGCAAAAAATTGAATATCATCAATTAATAATAAATCTAACGAATGGTAATTCTTTTTAAAAGCATCAAAAGATTTATTTTCATAGGCTTTTACGACGTCCGATACATAACGCTCTGCATGAAGATACTTAATTTTTGCATCAGGTTGGATATGTTTTAGATGGTTTCCAATGGCTTGAATTAAGTGGGTTTTACCTAAACCTACTCCCCCGTATATAAATAATGGGTTGTATGCCTTACCTGGGTTTTCAGCAACTTGCATGGCTGCAGCACAAGCTAGTTGATTAGCCTTGCCTGTAACAAAGTTTTCAAAAGTAAAGTGAGAATTAAGTCCTGAGGTTTTGGCTTCTTTAAGGGTGCTAGTTGCTATCTTTTTCGCTATTTCAGGGTTTGGAGGCTCAGTGAGGCTGTTTGGTAGTGATATCGATAAAGCTTTAGATAAAATCACTTCTTTTTTTGGCAGTATAGATTCTCTAATTGCTTGAATAGCAAATTCTACTTTTGTAACTTCAGGTAGTTGTTCTTTGGCAAGCATCTGAATTTTTGTTGCAAAGCGATCTTTTACCCACTGCTGCACAAATTTATTGGGAGCTAAGATCTTAATCTTATTTTGGTCATATTCGAACTTAAGGGGTTTAATCCAGGTGTTAAATTGCTGGGCGGAGAGCTCTTTTTTAAAACGTTCGAGACAGCTAATCCAAAAATTTTCCATTAACGGCAAAATCCAATATTTATTTTAAGTATTTAAAGTACAATTTATTCTTGAATTAGCATTTTTGAGGACCGGAGTGGTGAAAAAATGCTTTTTGGGAACGATTGATTTACGAAATCATCTTATCTGAAGCTATCAAAGTTATCCACAGGCGTTTTTTATTTCTTTGAGAAAATAATCATTGACACTAAGCTTTATGTAAGGTAAATTTCGCGATCTTAATCGAATTATAGCTGGAGAAATTCAATGAAACGCACCTATCAACCATCTAAAGTGAAGCGTGCTCGCACGCATGGTTTTCTAGTGCGTATGAAGACGCGTGCAGGACGTGCTGTATTGTCAGCTCGCCGTGCTAAAGGCCGTGCTCGTATCGGTCTATAAAGACCTCACTGGCAAATTGTCCATAATTTGCAAAATAAATTAACTAAACTTTTAAAAGCGGATGACTACACATCGGTTTTTAATTTCCGCAAAAGACTTTCCACCCAGCACCTTAGTTTTCATTACCAACCCAATGCTTTGTCTTTATTTCGTTTGGGCATGGTTGCGGGTAAAAAAACACAAAAATTAGCTGTGAAACGTAATTATATGAAGCGCATATTACGTGAATTAATGAGAAAAAAACAAGAACAACTTTTAA
This sequence comes from Methylotenera sp., assembly GCA_005797835.1. Lineage (GTDB taxonomy): Bacteria > Pseudomonadota > Gammaproteobacteria > Burkholderiales > Methylophilaceae > Methylopumilus. Next base: position 11,128 of record SYKG01000052.1, on the reverse strand, counting down.
ATTTTGATATAGTAATACGCATTCAAAAATCATTTTATCGAAACGATTTTTGTGAGATTGAAACAGAAATAGATCAGATGATTACAAGATTGAAAAAATGAAATCTATTACAATTTTATTTATTAGATGTTATCAATTACTTTTGAGTCCTTTTTTTGGTCATCAATGTCGATTTACGCCGACATGCTCCCAATATGCAATTGATGCAATACATAAAAAAGGTATAGTACAAGGAATTTTTTTGTCAATAAAACGATTAGGTAAATGCCATCCATGGTGTAAGGGCGGTCATGATCCTATTATTTAATTTTGGATTTTTTTAATTTATGGATACGAAACGTTTAATACTGTTTGTTGTACTTTCTTTTTCAATTCTTTTGCTATGGGACTCTTGGCAGCGCTCGCATATGTTAGCTGACGAAGCCTTGACAAAACAAGATGCTAGCATTCCTTCCTCGCAAAAAATAGATAAGGCAGATACTAAAACAATATCTCCCGATACAAATTTTAAATTAGAAACTTTGGCACGCATAAAAGTCATTACTGATTTGTACGAGATCGAAATTGATTCAGTTGGTGGTGATATTCGTCAGTTACTTTTAAATAATCATTTTACTGAAAATACGCAAGACAAATTTATACTTTTAGACGATGCACAAAAGCCTCTGCTTTATGTTGCGCAAACAGGCCTTATTGGTCAAAATTTGCCTACACATAAATCTATATTTACAACTGAAAAAACAAAATATGTTTTAGAGGATGGGCAAAATCATTTAGATGTTAAATTTAATTTTAAAGGGCAAGATGTTGAAGTGACAAAAATTATTTCGTTTGATCGTGGAAGTTATCAAATAGGCGTTCGTTATGAAATTAATAATCTTAGTAAAACGTCAATTACTCCCTCAGCATATTTCCAGTTGTTGCATGATGATGCTTCTAATCAAGGTAGCAGTCTTATGCCTACATTTACAGGAGGCGCATATTACACAGAGGCTGATAAATTTAAAAAAATAAATTTTAGCGATATGAAAAAAAGTGATCTATCAATTATTGCATTAAATGGCTGGGTGGGCATTGTCCAACATTATTTTGCAAGTGCTTGGATTTTACCCGGAGACCAAAAGCGTGAATTTTATACAAAACAAGTTGCTGACAATATTTATTCATCAGGTGTTGTAACTCAACTGTCTGCAATTCAACCTGGTGAGAAAAAAGAATTTTCTACCAAGCTTTATTCTGGGCCGCAAATTAATGATCAGCTTGAAAAAGCTGCGCCAGGGTTAACTCATACCGTGGATTATGGTTGGTTAACTTTTATTGCTTCACCATTATTTTTAGTACTTTCTTGGATTTACAAGTTAGTTGGCAATTGGGGCGGAGCAATTATTCTGCTCACTGTTCTAATTAAAATACTTTTTTATCCCCTCTCTGCCGCAAGTTATAAATCAATGGGGCAACTTCGCGAGCTTACTCCTCGCTTACAAAGTATGAAAGAAAAATTTGGTGATGATAAAGTTAAATTTCAACAAGCGATGTTAGAGTTGTATCGCACAGAAAAAATTAATCCGATGGGTGGTTGTTTACCTATTTTGATTCAGATCCCAGTTTTTATTGCCCTTTATTGGGTATTGATGGGGGCTGTTGAATTAAGGCACGCACCTTTTATACTTTGGATCACAGATCTTTCTGTAAAAGATCCTTTCTATGTATTGCCAATTATTATGGGTATCAGCATGATTGTGCAAACAAAACTTAATCCCACACCTACAGACCCGATGCAAGCAAAGTTGATGATGATCATGCCTGTTGTATTTAGTATATTTTTCTTTTTCTTTCCTGCAGGTTTAGTGCTTTATTGGGTCATTAATAATGTGTTGTCTATTCTTCAACAATGGTTGATTAATCGATCTATTCATGCAGCTGCATTAGCTAAGAAAGGCAATGCAACTCACAAATAATTTAGACACCATTGCTGCTATTGCGACACCCTCGGGTGCTGGCGGCATTGGTGTGGTAAGAGTCTCAGGGCCTCAAGCAAGCAATGTTGCAAAACATCTTTTAGGGGTTTGCCCTGAAAATCGTTTAGCCTCATATCTGCCTTTTTTAGACACTAATGGTCAAGCGATTGACTGCGGCATTGCCATTTTTTTTAAATCCCCTCACTCATATACAGGCGAAGATGTTTTAGAGCTGCAAGGCCATGGCGGCATTGCAGTGATGCAACTTTTATTGCTTCGCTGCATTGAATGTGGAGCAAGACTTGCAAGGCCTGGAGAATTTACTGAACGTGCTTATCTGAATGACAAAATTGATTTGGCTCAGGCCGAAGCTGTTGCAGATTTGATTAATGCTTCAACTGCTGAGGCGGCAAAAAGCGCGATGCTTTCTTTGGGTGGTTATTTTTCAAATAAAATCAATGACTTATTGAAAGAGCTCATTGATTTGCGTATGTATATAGAGGCTTGCTTAGATTTTCCTGAAACAGAAATCGATTTTGTGTCGACCGGTAAAGTAAAAGCACGGCTTTTAAGTTTAAAGCTTCGTATGGATGAAGTAACTTTGTCTGCTAAACAAGGCCATTTATTGCGGGAAGGCTTGGTGGTTGTATTAATAGGGCAGCCTAATGTAGGTAAGTCGAGCTTGCTCAATCAATTGTCTGGGAGTGATCAAGCTATTGTGACTTCTATCCCTGGCACCACACGCGACCCTGTTAGAAGTGAAATTCAAATTGATGGTGTTCCTATTCATGTGATTGATACAGCTGGATTGAGAGATGCAAGTGATGAAATTGAAAAAATGGGGATCGAAAAGACATGGAATTTGATAGAAAAGGCCAATATCGCATTATTTTTAATTGAGGCTGGTAAAGGCATTAGTGATTACGAAAAAAGCATTTTAAATCGAATTCCAAAAGAAGTTTTTAAGGTGTGGGTACATAATAAAATCGATTTACTCTCTAAAAAAGCTTTTTCAGAGATGGCTAAAGGCGAGCAGCATGTTTTTATCTCTGCAAAAACCGGGGAAGGTTTAACTCAACTTAAAAAGATCTTATTAAAATTGGCTAATGTTGAGTTTAGCAAGGATGGAAATCAGAGTATTTTTATGGCAAGACAGCGACATTTAAATGCCCTCGATATAGTCTCAAAACATCTAAAAGAGTCTCTTGATCAGCTTCAATCGTCTGAATTGATGGCTGAAGAGCTTAGACAAGCCCAAATTGCATTAGCATCTATTACGGGTGAATTTTCTCCCGACGACCTTCTCGGTGAAATTTTTAGTCGTTTTTGCATTGGTAAGTAATAATTTAGGTTCCACGTGGAACCTTTTTTGCCATTTTATTAGTGAAGTGTTTCACGTGGAACAATAGTTTTCATAGTGATTCTTCCTAGATTAAAGTAAAATTATACCTTTTCTAGCATATTTAATAGACCTTAAATCATGGAATTTCCGAATATTTTTGATGTTATTGTGGTGGGTGGAGGACATGCTGGCTCAGAGGCTGCTCTAGCGTCTGCACGCATGGGACAAAAGACTTTACTTTTAACCCATAACATTGAAACCCTAGGTCAAATGTCCTGTAATCCCTCGATTGGGGGCATCGGGAAAGGCCATTTAGTCAAGGAAATCGATGCATTAGGCGGTGCTATGGGGGTCGCTACAGATGAAGCTGGCATACAATTTCGCATACTAAATCGCAGCAAAGGCCCAGCAGTCAGAGCCACGCGCGCCCAAGCAGATCGCATTTTATATAAAGCTGCGATTCGACATCGTCTCGAAAATCAAGCTAATCTTTGGCTTTTTCAACAAGCAGTCGACGATATTCTGTTACAGAAAGACCGTGTCGCTGGCGTGGTGACAGAAATTGGCATTCAATTTAAATCTAAAACAGTTGTTTTAACTGCAGGAACATTTTTAAGTGGGCTTATTCATGTGGGTTTAAAGAATTTTCAAGCGGGTCGAGCAGGTGATCCCCCCTCAGTTTCTTTGTCACATCGTTTAAGAGACATTGGTTTACCTGTTGGCCGACTTAAAACGGGAACACCACCAAGAATTGATGGGCGCACCATTAATTACGCTCAAATGCAAGAGCAGCCTGGTGATATACCAACCCCGTATTTTTCTTTTTATGGCAAAAAAACAATACATCCGCGTCAAGTTTCGTGTTGGATTACGCATACCAATGAATCTACTCATGACATTATTCGAAGTGGATTAGATCGATCACCCATGTATACAGGGTTAATCGAGGGTGTAGGGCCTCGTTATTGTCCATCTGTTGAAGATAAGATTCATCGATTTGCAGATAAAGATTCCCACCAGATTTTTCTAGAACCAGAAGGATTAAATACTAATGAAATTTATCCAAATGGTATTTCAACGAGCCTGCCTTTTGATATCCAGTATAAATTAGTGCGTTCAATCAATGGGTTAGAGAATGCTCACATTTTAAGACCAGGTTATGCCATTGAATATGATTATTTCGACCCACGTAATTTAAAGTCCAGCTTGGAAACTAAATCGATTCAAGGGCTATTTTTTGCAGGACAAATTAATGGGACGACAGGTTATGAAGAGGCGGCTGCCCAAGGATTATTAGCAGGCACTAATGCGGCTTTAATGACACAAGATAAAGACTCCTGGTGCCCTAAGCGTAATGAAGCTTATTTGGGTGTTTTAGTAGATGATCTTATTACGCGAGGTGTTTCTGAGCCTTACAGAATGTTTACAAGTCGAGCTGAATTTCGATTAATGTTAAGAGAGGATAACGCAGATTTACGGCTGACTGATATAGGCCGTAATTTAGGTTTAGTTGATGATAGTCGCTGGGCCATGTTTAATCAAAAGAAAGCAACTGTTCAGATAGAGGAAACAAAACTTAAAAAATTCTTTGTAAGACCACAAGATATTTCAATGGCAAAACAACATGCGATTATCGGGAAAGCAATTGACCATGAATACAACTTATATGATTTATTAAGGCGCCCTGAAGTAAGTTTTGAAGGTGTGAAAGAGTTAATGCAAGAAGATGCAAGTTTGATTGATCCGGCTGTCCGAGAACAACTAGAAATTTCAGCTAAATATTTTGGGTACATTGTAAGACAACAAGCAGAAGTAGAGCGTAGTCGAGATCAATTAGATATTCCGCTTCCTGTCGATCTAGATTATGCAGAGGTACATGGGCTGAGTGCAGAAGCGCAACAAAAATTAAATCTGCATAAGCCAGAAAACCTAGCGCAAGCTTCACGCATCTCTGGCATTACACCAGCGACCATATCATTACTTTTAGTATTTATTAAACGAAAAAATAAACCAAAAAAAATAATTGCAAAACGTCCAGAAAAGGCAGCATGAACGGGGTAATAAAAAAAGACCACGATCTATTGGTCGAGGGGGTAAAACGCATGGGGTGCAATTTGCCTAATCAAACGATTGATCATTTGATGGCTTATTTAAATTTAGTAGCAAAATGGAATCGTGTATATAACTTAACTGGAATTCGCGAGCGGGATGAAATGATCAAACTTCATTTTCTTGATAGTTTGTCGATTTTAAATTATGTGCATGTAAAAAATATATTAGATGTTGGAAGTGGCGCAGGATTTCCTGGAATAGTATTGGCAATTACAAAACCTGAATTGACAGTAACCGTTGTGGATTCGGTAAATAAAAAAACGACATTCATGCAACAAGTTAAAAGCGAATTGTCGTTAACTAATTTAAATATAGTGAATGGGCGCGTCGAGGATTACCAACCGATCAAACTTTTTAAAGCTGTAATTTCAAGAGCATTTTCAAATTTAAAAAATATGATGTTACTTACGCAACACCTATTGCAAAAAGATGGTGTGTGGTTAGCGATGAAATCAAAAGGTGTCAAAGAAGAATTAGATGAATTTCAAAAGAATCAGTACACATTAATTCCGCTTGAAGTACCTTTTATTAATGCTGAAAGGTATTTAGTGCAATTAAAGAAAGAAAATTTTTAGATATGCATATATTAGCGGTGACTAATCAAAAAGGTGGCGTAGGTAAAACCACTACATCAGTCAATTTAGCCGCAAGCCTAGCTTCAAAAAATAAATCTGTATTACTTATTGATCTTGATCCACAAGGAAATGCAACTACAGGTTCAGGGATTGATAAATCAAGAATTAAAATGTCAATTTACGATGTACTCATTCAAAGTAAATCACTCAAGGATGTTATCGTTCTTTGTGACCGTGGAGGTTTTGATTTGGCACCCGCGAATCGAAATCTTGCAGGCGCTGAAGTTGAACTTGTCAATGAAAGTAAACGAGAAACAAGATTGAAAGAAGCATTGCAACATTTAAAAAAAAATTATGACTATGTGTTATTAGATTGCCCACCTGCGCTTAATTTGATTACAGTCAATGCATTAACTGCTGCAGATGCAGTATTGATTCCAATGCAATGTGAGTATTACGCATTAGAAGGTTTATCAGATTTAGTGAGTACAATTAAAAAGGTGAGAAGTAATCTAAATCCCCACATTGAAATTGAAGGCCTACTAAAAACATTATTTGATAGTAGAAATATGTTGGCACAACAAGTCTCCGATCAATTATCTTCGCATTTTGGCGATAAAGTTTATGAAACTATTATTCCTCGGAATGTGAGATTAGCGGAAGCACCAAGTCACGGTATGCCAATTTTAATGTATGACAAATCATCTAAAGGTGCCCTGGCGTATTTAAAACTTGCTGAAGAAATTATACAAAAAGAAATGGGGAAGTCACATGGTTAAACCAAAAGGATTAGGCCGAGGGCTCGATGCGTTATTCGCGAGTAGTGATGATGAAATTATAAAAAACGAGGGCTCGTTACAAACTTTACTGATTGATGAATTAAGACCAGGTAAATTTCAACCTCGAAGCATCATGAACGAAGAATCTTTACAAGCTCTTTCACAATCTATTCTTAAACAAGGGGTGATGCAACCTATCATCGTGAGACCTGTTGGCAATAATCAATATGAAATTATTGCAGGCGAGCGACGTTGGCGTGCAGCAAAACTTGCGAACTTGTTAGATATTCCAGTCATTATTAAAAATATTCCTGATGAGTCAGCGTTAGCAATGGCGCTCATTGAAAATATTCAACGTGAAAATTTAAATCCACTCGAGGAAGCTCTTGGTATAAAACGGTTGATCGATGAATTTAATATGACACATGAGTCCGCTGCAGATGCAATTGGGAAGTCACGTGTCACGGTATCTAATTTATTAAGATTGCTTACATTGACCCAATTCGTTCAGGATCGATTATTGGCGGGTAAAATTGATATGGGGCATGCAAGAGCGCTGATTGGTTTGGAAGGTAGTCAGCAAGCAATGCTTTGTGAAGCAATTATTCAGAAAAATCTTTCAGTTCGTGAAGTCGAAGCTTTAGTGAAAAACCTACAAAATGGCCACAAAGACACTTCGAAAGGTACGGTTAAAAAATCGAGCGCTGATGTGCGAAATTTGGAAGAGTCTTTGGCTGAAAGCTTAGGGGCTGCAGTTACGATTGATGTCAAAAAGAATGGTTCAGGCGTATTAAAAGTCCATTATCGTAATTTGGAGCAATTGGATGAAATCCTTAAAAAAATCAAACGATAAATTCCCCTTTATCCTTGACGAAAAGGGTAAATCCATAGAGAATTACGTGTTTTCTGACGCAGGTAGAAGATTAGTAAGACGATGAAGCCAATGTTAATTTCTTGGCAAGTAAAAGCGTCATTTGTTTTAACAGTTGTTGTAGCGACTTTGTTTGGCTTATATTATGCAGATCTAAATGCAGCGATTCATGCAGGTATCTCAATTGTAATTGGCATAATGTCGGTTGTTTCTGGAATGACAATTGGTTTAAACATAGCCAACAGGTCATTAAAAAGCAAAGAGCCTTTCGGCATAGTAATCAATATGCTTAAAGCCGAAGCAGTTAAAATCTTAGTGGTGATTACAGTGTTATGGGTTGCTTTTAAATTTTATAAAGCACTCATTCCTCTTGCTTTGATTGTTGGACTTGCATTTGCAGCGATTTTGTCAGGCGCTTCAATTGTTAAATTAAATAAAATTGATAAATGAATTTAGGATAGTTTGATGGAACAGGAAGGCACATTAAGTTCGCCATCGCAATATATTGAACATCATTTAAGTTTTAATACACAAGGTGCTGAAGCGTCTTTTTGGACGATACATATAGACACGTTAGTGATGTCAGTCATTTTGGGATTGATTACTATGGGGCTCATATGGATGGTAGCTAAAAAAGCTACTGCAGGCGTTCCATCAAAAGGGCAAGCATTCGTTGAACTCCTTTTTAATTTCATTGATGATCAAGTTAAAAATATTTTTCATGGCGATCGCCATGCATTTATTGCGCCTGCGGCGATGACTGTATTTGTTTGGGTCCTCGTGATGAATGCGATGGACTTTTTGCCTGTCGATATTATGGCTTCGATCTATAGTTTATTAGGGATTCATACATGGCGAAGTGTGCCCACTTCTGATGTGAATACTACTTTTGCACTGGCACTTGCGGTCTGGTTTCTCATGATTTACTTTGGTATTAGGGTTAAAGGATTGCGGGGCTGGTTGCATGAACTCTATACTGCACCCTTCGGCACCAAAATTTGGGTTTGGCCTTTCAATTTTCTATTTAATCTTATTGAATATGTGTCAAAACCTTTGTCTCACTCACTTCGACTCTTCGGCAATATGTACGCAGGTGAAGTTATCTTTTTACTTTTAGGTTTATGGGCTGCGACGGGCGTATCAGGACTTGTTTTTGGAGCGATATTGGGCGCAGGATGGTCGATCTTCCATATTTTAATTGTTGTGCTTCAAGCTTTTATTTTTATGATGCTCACAGTGGTTTATTTAGCGATGGCACACGAAAGCCATTAATTAATTTTTAACGTAATTTTTAACTGAAGGGAAAAGTAAACATGGAAACAATTCAATATTTAGCAATGATTCAGGCTTATACAGGGATTGGTATTGGTTTGATCATTGGATTAGGTGCGCTTGGCGCATGTATCGGGATCGGTATTATGTGTGCAAGTTTCTTAGAAGGTGCTGCTCGGCAGCCTGAAATGATTCCTCAATTACAAGCAAAAGTATTCTTATTATTAGGCTTGATCGATGCTTCATTCATTATTGGTGTAGGTTTAGCAATGATGTTTGCATTCGCCAATCCACTATTAAGCGTTGTCGCAAAATAATTGTTTAGGTTCTTTTTACTGAACTTAAATAAGGAGCAGAAATGAATATTAATTTTACGTTAATTGCCCAAGCAATTGCTTTTGCAATTCTGATCTGGTTTACGGTGAAATTTGTATGGCCACCTCTTTTGGGTGCAATTGAAAAACGTCAAAAAGAAATTGCCGATGGATTGGCAGCAGCTCAAGAAGGTAAAGCTTCTCTAGAAGTCGCTGAGAAAAAATCTACACAATCCCTTAGTGAGGCGAAGCAAAAAGCAGCTGGAATTATTTCCCAAGCTGAGAAGAGGGCTTCAGAAATTTTAGAAGATGCAAAAAATCAAGCGAAAGAAGAAGGCGATCGCATTATTCTTGGAGCAAAAGCCGAAATCGATCAAGAAGTAAATCGCGCTAAAGAAAGCTTACGTTTACAAGTGTCATCACTTGCCATTGCTGGTGCTGAAAAAATCTTATTAAAAGAAATTGACAAGAAAGCGCACAGTGACATGTTAAATAAATTAGCAAAAGAACTATAGGATTTATATGGCAGAAATTTCAACTATCGCAAGACCCTATGCTCTGGCAGCATTTAATCTTGCTAAAGAGAAAAAAGCACTCGAAGAGTGGTCTGAGATGTTGAACTTTTTAGCGCAGGTTTCTCAAGATGATCACATACACAGATTAATTAATGATTCAAAAGTATCGGATCAAGATCGAGAAAAAACCTTTATTAAAATTGCAGCAAAAAAACTTAATGAATACGGTGAAAATTTAATTAAGCTTTTAATTGAATATAAGAGACTTAATGTATTGCCTGAAATTAGCAAGGCTTTCGAGTCTTTAAAGGCGACTGACGAAGGAATTTTAGACGCTGAAATTTTTGTGGCATCAAAACCTTCAGATCAAGAAGTGGACACATTAGTTAAAAGTTTAGAAAAGAAATTTAATAAAAAGATCGATGTAACAGTAACGATCGATGCAGCAATCATAGGTGGCATTAAAGTGATTGTAGGTGATACCGTGATTGATGCCTCAGTTCATGAGCAACTAAAAAATTTAGCTTACGCATTGAAATCGTAAACTAGTTAATTTTCAGGAGATAGTAATGCAGTTATCAACATCAGAAATTAGTGAACTTATTAAAAGTCGATTAGAGAATTTCTCGATAAGTGCTGAAGCGAGAACACAAGGAACAGTTGTGTCAGTGACCGATGGCATTGTGCGTATTCACGGACTGTCGAATGTGATGTCTGGTGAGATGATCGAATTCCCAGGAAATACTTACGGACTGGCATTGAATCTTGAGCGTGACTCGGTAGGTGCTGTGGTATTAGGTGATTACGAACACATTACTGAAGGCGATATTTGTAAATGTACGGGTAGAATTTTAGAAGTACCTGTAGGACCAGAATTGATTGGGCGTGTTGTAAATGCGCTCGGTCAACCAATTGATGGGAAAGGCCCAGTGAAAACAAAACTCACTGATAAAATTGAGAAGGTAGCACCAGGTGTGATTGCGCGTAAATCTGTTTCGCAACCAGTGCAAACAGGATTGAAATCTGTGGACTCTATGGTGCCTGTCGGACGAGGTCAACGTGAATTGATTATTGGGGATCGTCAAACAGGTAAAACTGCCGTAGCAGTGGACGCTATTATTAATCAAAAAGGTCAAAATATGACCTGCATCTATGTGGCGATTGGTCAAAAAGCATCAACCATTGCTAACGTTGTTAGAAAACTTGAAGAGTATGGCGCTACGGCATACACCATTGTCGTTGCAGCGTCTGCCTCTGATTCAGCAGCATTACAATTCCTAGCACCTTATGCAGGCTGCACGATGGGGGAATATTTCCGTGATCGCGGCGAAGATGCACTTATTATTTACGATGACTTAACAAAACAAGCGATTGCTTATCGTCAAATTTC
>SYKG01000051.1 GCA_005797835.1 Methylotenera sp. | reverse complement strand
GTGTTGGGCTGAGCCCGACTTAATAAATACAAACACTCAAGATACAGTTTCATCTTTAGAGGCCGCAACCCAATTTGATCAGCAATGGACAAAAGGGATCAATCATGTCATTGATAAAGCTTATCAGCTCACAGGTATTAAATATAAGTTAGGCGGCTCGAAACCAGAAATGGGTTTTGATTGTAGTCAATTTGTAAATTATGTCTTCGAACAAGCTTTAAATCTAAGCCTACCCTCAAGCGCTAGGTCCTTAAGCAAGATAGGAGAAACTATTAAATTTGAAGACTTACAAGCGGGTGACCTTGTATTTTTTAATACGCGAAAATCTCAGTTCTCACATGTTGGTATCTATGTGGGGAATAATGAATTTATTCACGCACCTCGAACTGGCAAAGCTATTAGTGTTGAAAGTCTCACAAAAAACTACTGGCTTAAAAGATATAATGGCGCAACAAGGATTGCGTCATTCGAAGCTCGTTAAAGATCGGTATGACCCAGATTTCTATCTGGGTTAATTTTATCTCTAATCAACTTTTTAATATCCTTAATATCAAGACCCCCCCAAAGTCTGATTTAGAATAAATCTTTTCGTTATTTAGAAAAATTTCAAAAATACCTCCCAGCGAAGGTATTAGTGTGACTGATAAAATTTCATCCTGAAAAGTTATAAGAATTTCCTGCATCATCCATGAAGCTCTTGGAAGCCAGCCACACTGAGTACAAAATTGAATTTCAATTCGATGTACTTTAGATTTAGTTCCTATAGTTCAAAGTTATTCTTAAAATATATTTATAAAAGCCTATTGATATAAGGCAAACAAAAAGACAAAATGCTCTATTGTTAAATAATCATTGTTAATAGCTTATTACGAAAGTCATTCATGCGCTCAAAATTAGAAAAATTTTCCCTCATAGCCTGTGGCGCTATTGCTGGTATTCTCATCAGTTTAAATTTACCCGTTTTTGCAGATAAAACTGAAAAAAATAATCTGCCCATCGATGAGCTTAGAACCTTTGCTGAAGTCTTTAGCAAAATTAAAGCTGACTACGTAGAGCCTGTAGAAGATAAAAAACTAATTAATGAAGCGCTTAACGGCATGCTATCAGGCCTTGATCCTCACTCTTCTTTCTTGAATGTTGAAGACTTTAAGGATTTAAATCAGGCAACCCAAGGTGAATTTGGTGGTCTTGGGATTGAGGTAGGCATGGAAGATGGTTTCGTTAAAGTGATATCTCCTATCGAAGATAGCCCAGCTTATAAAGCAGGTTTAAAGAGCGGCGATCTCATTATGAAATTAGATGAGACTTCAACGAAGGGCTTATCACTCAATGACTCAGTAAAAAAAATGCGCGGTAAACCAGGAACAAGTATTGTTCTCACAGTTTTAAGGAAAGGTGAACCCAAGCCTTTAACTTTTAATTTAGTTCGTGCCGTGATCAAATCCCAGAGTGTTAAAGGAAAGATTTCAGAACCAAATTATGCTTATCTTCGTATCGCACAATTTCAAGAACATACTGGTGAGGATTTAGCTAAACTCTTAAAAAATCTTCGTCAACAAAATAAAGCACCTTTAAAGGGTATTTTACTTGACCTTAGAAATAACCCAGGAGGCCTATTAAATGCCGCTGTTGGTGTCTCCGCAGCCTTTTTGCCCAAAGGTGATTTGGTCGTCTATACAGAAGGTCGTGCTCAAGATTCTAAAATGTATCTCACAGCAAACCCTGAAAACTATATCAAAGGTGGTGCAAAAGATGATTATCTCAAAGATCTTCCAGATGATATTAGAACGACGCCTATGGCTGTTTTAGTGAATAACGGATCTGCATCTGCATCGGAAATTGTGGCAGGAGCCTTACAAGATCACAAGAGAGCTTTGATTATAGGCTTACAAAGCTTTGGTAAAGGTTCCGTTCAAAGTATTCTACCTATGAATAACGGTTCGGCAATTAAGATGACAACTGCTAGATACTTCACACCCAAGGGAAGATCTATTCAGGCTAAAGGTATTGTCCCTGACATCATCGTCGATGATGGAGGCGATCATTCCTTTGCGCCCAAAGAAGCAGACCTGACCAACCATCTTTCAAATCCAAAAGATGCTGATACGAATGCCGTGCCTAAAGATAATAAACCTTTGCCAGGATCATTAAAAAAATCTGATGAAGAGAAAAATAAATTCTCTGATACGCCAGCTGGTCCAATCGAACCAGGAAGTAAGGGAGATAAGCAATTCCAAGAAGCGATGAATATCCTCAAAGGTCTTCAAATTATTCAAAACAAATGATTGATGACTTCATCATTGAGTTTGACAAAAGCCTAAAGGTTTTATTTGACAAACCTAAGAGCTCAAGACCAAGACCAGATTCTCATATTGAGGATACTGAGTTAACCCAAAACGAAAAAAATTGTACAATTGAGTTGATGCGAGTAAATCAAACAGGTGAAGTTTGCTCGCAAGCTTTATATAGCGGGCAACTCCTTTTTCATCGGCATAGTGAAGGCACAGAATCTTTGAAAAAAGCTTCCAAGGAAGAAATCGATCACCTTAATTGGTGTAATTCTAGAATCCATGAATTAGGTGGCAAAACAAGCCTGCTTAATCCTGTCTGGTATGTAGGCTCTTTTTTGATGGGTGCGTTTGCAAGCGCCTTAGGTGAAAAATATAATTTAGGATTTTTAGCTGAAACAGAACATCAAGTGACTCAGCACTTAAAAGATCACTTAAGCAAAATATCTAAGAAAGATCTCAAGACCAGTAAGATATTAGAAGTAATGGCGGCTGATGAAGAGAAACACGCAATCAATGCCAAGGAACTCGGTGGTGTTGAATTACCTCATCAAGTCAAAAAACTTATGTCATTAATGTCAAAAGTTATGACAAAGCTATCTGCAAAAATTTAATCAATGCAAAAATTTAACGAAATTCTTTTAACACTCGATAATTCAGATCATATCGATCGTATTGAGATATATAAAAAAAGTGTTTTAATAGGTACTATCGAGAATAAGCCTGGAAGCCAAGGCTCCATAAAAGTCTATCAACATCTCTGGAAACTCTTTGGAACTATCTCCTTAGATGCAGCAATTGAAGGTCTTGATTTATATTCAGAACATACTGAAGATGCGCAAAAAAATCCTGGTAAACATCCAAATATTGATCGTCTTCTTTCTATTATGGAAAATGAAGAGCCGCTTGATTTAAAAATAATTAAAAATTAATAGGGTGGTTAATCGTCTTTTTTAATTTCAAAATCGTAGGTAATTTCAATTGACTTTGATAGCATAATTGATGCTGAACAATATTTTTCAGCAGATAACTTAATCGCACGTGCCACTTGGTCTATATCTAAGTCCTTACCCTTCAAAACAAAATGAATATGTATTTTAGTAAAAACTTTGGGTACTATCTCGGCTCTTTCAGCTTCAATTTCAGCATAACAATCACTAATCTCTTGTCTCGATTTCTTGAGTATGGTCACCACATCAAATGATGTGCAGCCTCCCATACCAATGAGAAGCATCTCCATAGGCCGCATCCCTAATTTTCTGCCACCCAACTCTTCTGGTCCATCAAGAATCACTGAATGATTAGACTCGGACTCGCCAATAAAACAAACATTCTCAACCCACTTAACTCTGGCTTTCATTATTTAACTCCGAGTAACTCAACTTCAAAAATTAAAGTAGCATTCGGGGGAATCACACCGCCAGCGCCTCTCGCGCCATATCCGATTTCTGGGGGAATAAAAAGTATTCTTTTACCATTAGTTTTCATCCCATCTACACCGTCATCCCAGCCTCTAATAACTTGACCACCGCCTAAATTAAATACAAAAGGGTCTTTGCGATCGAGTGAGCTATCAAATTTTTTACCTTTACCATCTTTTTGATTGGGATCGTATAACCAACCAGTATAATGAACAGTAACTGCCAAGCCCTTTTCTGCTTGTCGTCCATTTCCTAATACAGTATCTTTAATGACTAATGTTTTAATGTTTTTTTCCAATTTAATTTCCTTTTGTGAGATTTGTGACTCAGAAAACGCTAAATCTATATTAAATAAAATAATACCGAATGCTAAAAAAAATTTAATCACATGCTTATATTGCATTTTAGTACCTCATTAAGTTTTAATTAAGATAAGACCATTCAATCAGTTCGTCTTGTATTTTAGATGATTCACTTGCCTTGGGATCATTTGCTATGAATACAAAAACTTTTACATCATTATTTTTATCAAAAATATATCCTGCAATAGCACTTACATTTTGGATACTACCGGTTTTAAAATAAGCATGCTTTGCGACGGATAAGTTTTTTCCTCTATTTTTCAAAGTACCGTCAATACCCATATTAGAAAGTGATGATATAAACTCAGGCATGTAAAGACTATTGTATGCTTTTTCTAATAAGAGGCTTAAATCCTCTGTATTAACTTTTGTATTTCTTGATAGGCCTGCGCCGTTAACCATCTCAATTGAATCAAGCCTGACCTTCTCTCTTATCAAAAATTCTTTAGTAAATCTGCCTGCCTCATTTTCAGAAATGGGATTGCCATGATTTTCTACGAGTATAGTGAGCAATAAATTCCTAGCAATTAAATTTTGGCTATATTTATTGATATCTCTCACGACAAGACTTAAAGGTTTTGACTGGTGTTCATAAAGCTTATGTGTATCTGTGATATTTTGGTATGTATTTTTAAACTCACCATCAATAATTCCACCATGAAGCTTCCAAAGTGTTTCAATTAAAACCTTAGATAATTGATTGGGACTTATAATAGATAAATCGATATCCTTATTTTCACAAGCTTTATCAAAGCTACCATTGAATTGAATCTTCGTCACATTCGATTTTGTTTCTACCTCATAGCCAAGATTATCCTTCCATTCATTGCAGCCTTGATTTGTAACTTTTAAATAGTTGATGACTTTGAGTGTTTTGACATCAGGAAAGGTTTGTATATTAATTTTTTCACTGTTGATTGAGAAGCTAAAATTGATTGTATTTTTATTTACCAAAAAAGATTTTGGATTGACGTTATATGCACGATATTTTTTATCATCAATGAAATCTTGATTTTGTAATTCTCCGAAAAAGCTCTCATCGATAATAATATTGCCATGAATATATTGAATGCTCCCCAGTTGAACTTTCTCAATAATCTCTGAAAGATCTGCATATGTAAGTGTAGGGTCACCATAGCCCTTAATAATTAGGTCACCATAAAGATGCTTATTTTTTATGGTTCCCGTATAAAGTACTTCCGTCTTCCATTGGTAATGAGGGCCTAAAAATTGGAGTCCGGCATAAGTTGTGACAAGTTTCATCAAAGAAGCAGGATTAAATCCTTTTTGCTCGTTATAGCTGTAGATTTTATTTTGCTTCGAGATATTTTTAATGTAAAGCGAGTAATTACTTTTTGAAAGCTCTGAATGATTGATTATTTTATTGATGGCATCGATATCGGTATCTGCGAATATGGTATTTATCCATAAAATACATACGAGAAACAGTATTCGCATTTTTATAGAGATGACTTAATGACTTCAAAAGTCGTATCAATCATAAAATCAATTTCATCATGATTGATAATATAGGGGGGCATAAAGTAAATAGTATGGCCTATAGGCCTTATGAGTAAGCCCTTATCAATAGCTTTCATACTTATTTTTTTGAGTGTCTTTTTTGTAACCTTTTCAAGCTCAAATGCCCATATCATACCTATGTTTCTAAAGTGAGAAATAGGAAGCGTTGTAAGATTCTTCATTCGCTCTGAAGTATAAGCTGAAGTTTTATGATTTTGATTGATCACATCATAATTTTCAAAGTAACTTAATGTGCCCAACGCAGCGCTGCAAGCGAGAGGATTGCCTGTGTAGCTATGTGAATGAAGAAATCCTTTTTCTACCTTATCTTCATAAAATGCCATATAAATATCATCTGAAGTCAATACTGCTGACAAGGGGAGATAGCCGCCAGTTAATCCTTTTGATAAACAAATAAAATCAGGTTTGATATTCACATGCTCGAATGCAAACATTTTCCCCGTTCTTCCAAAACCTACTGCAATTTCATCATCAATGAGATGAATTTGATATTGCGTACAAAGCTCTCTTGCTTTTTTTAAATAGATTGAATGATACATTCCCATCCCAGTTGCACATTGCACAAGAGGCTCTAGAATAAATGCTGCTATATGTTGATGATTACTTTGCAGATATATTTCTAAGTCTTGAGCACATCTTAATGCATAAGATTCAGCTGTTTCACCTTTATCAGCATATCTCCAGTCGGGTGTCTTAATAAGATTATTTTTTTTAATTAATGAGGCATAATTTTTACGAAAAAGTTTAATATCAGTGACAGATAGAGCGCCGAGCGTTTCTCCATGATAACTATTCTCTAAATAAATTATTTTATTCTTCTTAGGGTATCCCCTGTTCTTCCAATAATGCGTACTCATTTTAATAGCTATTTCAATGGCATTAGATCCATCACTACCATAAAAAGCGTGGCCTAGATTTGTAAGGCTATTTAATTTTTCAGAAAGTTGTATGGCTGGCTCATGAGTAAGTCCTGCAAGCATAACGTGCTCAACGAGATCGAGTTGGTTTATAATGAACTTCTTAATTTCACCTTGGTTGTGGCCAAATAAATTGACCCACCAGGAACTAATCGCATCTAGATATTTTTTTTCATCGTAGTCATATAACCAAACACCCTCGCCTCGCTTAATTGGAATCATGGATTGTGCTTGTTGAATTTTCATTTGTGTACATGGATTCCACAAACTTTTTAAACTTCTATCGATATAGTGCTGATTTTTCATACATTAAGGTGCTGGATTCATATGAGTAAGATGGATCATTTCAATCTCATCTAATAACTCCTCAGATAGGAGTGCGCTATAGGCTTCAATATTTTCCTTTAATTGATTAAGTGATGTGGCGCCTATAATAGTTGATGTCACAAACCACTGACTGAAGACAAATGCTAAAGCCATCTCAGTCAAAGTCATACTATGTTTAGATGCTAATGTTTCATAGGCTTTTACTGCAGGGAGGACATTGGGCTTGGCATATCTTTGTGCAAAACCTTGGAAAAGTTTTACTCGTCCTGCTGCATCCATATCTTTTAAATATTTTCCTGTGAGATGTCCAAATGCTAAGGGGGAGTATGCTAAAAATCCAATTTTTTCTCGGTATAAAATTTCTGTCATACCAAACTCTAATCCTCTATTAATAAGGTTGTAACAATTCTGAACTGAAGCTATGAGAGGTAATTTCTTTTCTCTGGCTATGCGAATAAATTCCATCACACCCCAGGATTGCTCATTCGAGATACCTATATTTTTAATCTTACCTTCTTGAACAAGCTTCCCTAAAGCTTCTAGCTGTTCATGAATAGATACCCATTCTTTTAATTTTGAGCCTTCGATTTCACCACTCGGATCAAATTTATATTGGCCAAACATGGGCACATTTCTTTCGGGCCAATGGAGCTGATATAAATCGATGTAATCTGTTTGAAGCCTTTTTAAGGAGCCCTCTACTGCCTCACGTAAATTTTTCTCATCAATTGCTTTAGGTCCATGGCGAATCCAATTTAGAGATCTTCTTGGTCCTGCGGCTTTAGTCGCTAGAACAATATCTTCTCTTTTTTGTTTTCTTAGCCATCTGCCTATGATCGTTTCGGTCGCTGTAAAAGTATTTTCTTTGGGTGGAACAGGATACATCTCAGCTGTATCAATAAAATTAATACCTTTTGATATCGCCCAATCGAGCTGTGCAAAAGCCTCAGATTCTGTATTCTGCTCACCAAAGGTCATGGTGCCTATAGCAATGGGCGAAATAACCAAATCCGATTGCCCTAGCCTACGATAATCTTGCTTTTCTAAGTAATAGCCCATATAAAAATAATGTTTAATTTCAGATATTTAATGAAATAACACTTGAAATTTTAGACTTTCATCCCTATTATTAGCACTCTATGACATTGAGTGCTAATCGCTCATGTTTTTTTGGTTTTGATTAATTTTAAAAGAATACACTATTAGGAGAATATGAAATGAAAATTCGCCCTTTACATGATCGCGTAATTGTAAAGCGACTTGAAGAAGAACGTACAACAGCATCAGGCATTGTCATTCCTGACGGCGCAACAGAAAAACCAGACCAAGGTACAGTTCAAGCTGTTGGTAATGGCAAAATTCTCGAAGATGGCAGTGTTAAAAAACTAGACGTCAAAGTAGGCGATAAAGTTTTATTTGGAAAATACGCTGGTCAAGCAGTTAAAGTTGATGGCGAAGAATTACTTGTGATGCGTGAAGAAGACATCATGGGCATTGTTGAATAAGGCCTTAAACATTCATTCATTAATATTTTGGAGAAATAAAAAATGGCAGCAAAAGACGTAAGATTTGGTGACGATGTTCGCCAAAAGATGATTACCGGTGTAAATACGTTAGCAAACGCCGTAAAAGTTACACTCGGTCCTAAAGGCAGAAATGTGGTTTTAGAGCGTTCTTTCGGTGCACCTACGATCACTAAAGACGGTGTATCAGTTGCAAAAGAAATCGAACTTAGAGATAAGTTTGAGAATATGGGCGCACAAATGGTTAAAGAAGTTGCATCTAAAACTTCTGATATCGCGGGTGATGGCACAACTACTGCAACTGTATTAGCTCAAGCGATTATTCGTGAGGGTATGAAATCAGTTGCAGCAGGTATGAACCCTATGGATCTTAAAAGAGGCATCGACAAAGCTGTAGAGGCCTGTGTTACTGAACTCAAAAAATTAAGTAAGCCATGTACAACAAGTAAAGAAATTGCTCAAGTGGGTTCAATCTCTGCCAACTCTGACCATGCTATTGGACAAATCATTGCAGACGCGATGGATAAAGTAGGTAAAGAAGGTGTGATTACTGTAGAAGATGGATCAGGTTTAACAAACGAGCTTGATGTTGTAGAAGGTATGCAATTCGATCGCGGTTATCTTTCACCTTATTTTATTAACAATCATGATCGTCAAATTGCGTTATTAGAAAATCCATACGTTCTATTGCACGATAAAAAAATCTCTAACATTAGAGACCTTCTTCCAGCGCTTGAACAAGTTGCTAAATCAAGCCGTCCTCTACTTATTATTGCTGAAGATCTCGAAGGTGAAGCACTAGCTACTTTAGTCGTCAATAACATTCGTGGCATCTTAAAAACTGTCGCAGTCAAAGCACCTGGCTTTGGTGATAGAAGAAAAGCAATGCTTGAAGACATTGCAATTCTTACAGGTGGTACAGTAATTTCAGATGAAGTAGGCTTGAAACTAGAAACAATCAAAATTGAAGATTTAGGCCAAGCGAAAAGAATTGAAGTGGGCAAAGAAAACACTATCATTATCGATGGTACAGGAGACGAAAAAAATATTAAGTCACGTATTGCTCAAATCAAAACACAAATCGAAGAAGCGACAAGCGACTATGATAAAGAAAAACTTCAGGAGCGTGTTGCAAAACTTGCAGGGGGAGTTGCTTTGATTAAAGTAGGTGCAACGACTGAAATTGAAATGAAAGAAAAAAAAGCACGTGTTG
>SYKG01000008.1 GCA_005797835.1 Methylotenera sp. | reverse complement strand
TCAAATCCGCTCAACGGAGGAGTAGTCGCGTCTTAATCAGGCCAGCTATCGCTCAATTTTTGGCAATAGACTTGAAAATCCTCTATAAGGCCTTCTCTTGATAAAATTTGCTCATCAAAGGGGCTTCTGCGCGCTCAAAAGGTCAAGAGTTTTGCAAGAGGCTCTCTCAAAAATTAATTTCGTGCCAGTTTATACACAACTATTTGTAATCATTTGAGATTTTAAAAAGGTTCGAACTTATCAAGTTAGTCAAATTAACAGACATTGGATTTTTAAAAGCAAGATAATCATATTAGCCTTAATTATAAGGATATGATCATGTGTAATTTTCGATCTAGCATGGATTTTATCCAGCTCAAACTCGAAGGATGAAATAAATAAAGCAATTCTCTTTGCACTTGTCTTGACAGCAGCGGTATGCATATCAGTTGTTCCAGCATTAGCAGGCCATACTGCTCCTCAAAAAACATCTAATAGTCATAGCGATACTCAAAATCATTACAGTTACCACAAACACTTTTTTAGTCGTCATGGAGATCATGCGAACCACAATCCTCATCACCGTAATTGCGGGACCGTGCCAGGAGGTGGGCGCTGAGGTATCACACGAAGGCGGGGAACATGCCCGCCTTCCTTATTATATGATTGCCCTTACCCAAATTTTTAATTGTCATATCAACATTACGAATAAGAAAATGTTAGTTTAAAACTATATATAGAGCTAATATTTCGTTTTTAAGAATATAAGGTTCTAAAATTTGAAATAAAATATTATTGATATGAATAGTATTCTCATTCAATGATTCTTGGATCAATAATATCATTTGGATCTCTGTGCAAAAATTAAATTACCAGCATTTGTACTATTTCTGGCAGGTAGCTCGCGAAGGAAGCATCACCAAGGCGAGTGAGAAATTAGGATTGGCGCAGCCGACGATTAGCGGACAAATAGCAGTCTTCGAAAATTCAATAGGCGTTCAATTATTCAAAAAATCCGGTCGCAATATCATTCTCACCGAAAAAGGTAAGCTCGCGTTCAATTACGCTGAAGACATATTTTCTCTTGGTCAACAATTGGGTCGCGTACTAACTGGTCAAAAAGCGGAACGGAGTAGACGTATAACAATTGGAACCTTGAAAAGTATTGATGAAATTATCGTCAGCAAATTCATTACGCCCTTGTGTGATGAAACTACAATTATTGCTCATAGAAATATTGACGAAAAGATAGATTTAATCAGCTCTAGTATGTTTATCAACGGATATGACTTTATATTATCTGATATAAAGCCCCACATAAGCGATAAAATTAAAGTATTTAGTAGTGATTTGGGAACGTCAACACTATCGCTTTATGCAACCGAGGACTTAGCAAACAAATACAGAGATGATGCGCCGTGGAGCATGAAATTTGCCCCTTTTATTCTCCCGGCATCTGATTCGCCTTCACGTAGAATTATCAATAGTTGGCTAGAAGAGAAATCAATATCACCAAAGATTATGGCTGAAATTGATGACAGCAACTTGATTAAACGTCTAGCGTCTTCTGGATTGGGAATCATTTTTGCACCCACATTAGTTAAAAATGAAATCTTTAAACAACATAAGCTAATATCTGTTTATGATTCAAAAAAGCTCTCAAATAGTTATTATCTTTTACACCCTCAAAAGAGGATAGAATCTATTGCAATTCAAGAAATGATTAACCAGTCCAAGACGTATTTTGATATCTAACAAAGAAATAAGTAAGCGATAATATTGAAAATCGCTAGGATAGTTAGTTTTTATAAATAAATGAACAATATATCTTAAGATAATTAATTTTAAATTGAACCACCACTTAACTTTCATACTAAATCGAACTATATTGGATAAATGATCAATGACCACCCATTTAATGGCAAGCTAGCTGCAATCGCTACCATACATCATAAGAATCTTGCCATTGAGCCTGTACTTAAAAAATATCTTGGACTTAACTTATCTACTTTAAGCGTATTTGATACTGATACATTGGGTACTTTTACAGGGGAAATACCACGCAAACTGGATATGCTAGACACTGTCAGAGTAAAGGCTAAACAAGCCATCATTCACTCTGAATCGTTCATTGGAATAGGAAGTGAGGGGTCATTCGGACCCCATCCCTACATCCCCTTTTTTTCATCGGGTTTTGAAGTCTTGTTATTATTGGACTCATTAAGCAACCACGAAATAGTTATAAGCCATCGTTTTAATACAAATTATGATAATCTGATTGCTAAGAGTAGTGATGATATTTCATCCTTTTTGAATAAAATTGGATTTCCAGAACATGCGGTCATCATTAAACCAGAAGAACCAAAAATGGACAATCACATCATTAAAGGTATTAATAATTACGATAAACTTATCAAAGACATGAGTTTAATGTCGATGCAATCCCAAACGGGCCGGGTATTTATCCAAACGGATATGCGTGCCCATTTAAATCCTACTCGCATGAACAGCCTAAGAATACTTGCGAAAAAACTTTGCTTACAACTAAGACGTCTGTGTCCTAGTTGCAGCACACCTGGGTTTGGTCGCGTTGACGTTCAGAAAGGTATGCTATGTGAAGAATGTAATTTACCTACGCAATTAATAACTGCAGAAATTTATAAATGTCAATTATGTGGATTTTTGCAAAAAAGGCATGAACGTAATCCATCAATCAGGGCGAGTGCTAGATGGTGTAATAATTGTAATCCGTAAAAGAGCTATGAATACATTAAGCTAATACCTAGCCATATTAGAGTTAATTGGCATATTTAGAATATATCATTCAGATTTTTGAAATCTACGCCACCTAAATATTATGTAAAAGTTACACATCCTAAATTAAGAAGGAATGGATAAATCATCATGGTAATTTATAATTCGAGCGTTAAACAATTGAGTAAAAAGTAGAGGTTCTTGCAAAACTCGTTTTTTACGCTGAATTAATCATTGAAATTGAATAGAAAGTCGAGGCAGTCACCTGCTTTTCTGCTATTGTGTTTTTACGAAATCCAAAAACAAATCAGTAGGTAAGCATGCCTCTATGC